>DATMYS010000430.1:0-3527 GCA_035560835.1 Methanosarcina sp. | reverse complement strand
ATAGAATTATGAAAAAGAAAATTAAATAGATTGTATTAATTCTATGTAACAGTTTATAATTCTATCCCATTTCTGATCAGGAGCGTCGTAATGCTTTCTCTCCCCAAACTGGCTGAGAATAGCTTCCCTTATAGAATCGCTATCAGAGGGTGGTACAAAAAAAGTTCCTTCATAGTTAGCCATTGATTCTTTTAAGCCACCTACTTCTGAAACAACAACTGGCTTTCCAAAAGACATGGCGATATGCGCAATTCCACTCTGAGAAGCTCTCAGGTAAGGCAGGACTACCACATCTGCAGCGCTGAAATACAGGTTTACTTTTTCGTCAGGAACGTATTCGTCTACCAGTGTAATCTTATCATGAGAAGGAGAAGCTTTAATCTGGTCAAGCAGTTCCTTGCGATCTTCCCAGATCTCCCCGACAATCAATAACCGGCTTTTTTCGAGAATATCTGAGGGCAATTGTTCAAAAGCGCTGATAAGGTAGGGAGTTCCCTTATATTTTCGAATTAAGCCGAAAGAAAGTATAACGAAATCGTCCTTTATTGAGAGATTTTTTCTCGCTTCTTTTATGTCAAGCAATTTCCCATACTGGTCATAAAGTCCATGCGGAATCACATGGATTTTTTCAGGGGAAATAGAGTATCTTTTTGCAACAAGCTCTTTATCGGACTCGGAATGAGTAATATATGCATCAAGGTTTTTACGCAGCAGTTTTCCCATTATTTTTGAGTATAAACGGATCGGAAGTATTGATTCTTCAAAAGGGTCTACAACTTCATGAAATTCTATAATTATTTTTGGTTTATTCAGCAAACCCGCAAACATCTTTAGTAGAAGCTGCATATGCGCAACCGAGGAAGTCCACCACTGCAAAACTATAATATCCGGCTTTTGTGCTTTAAGAAAGCGGTATGCTTGAACCCAGGTAAGCGGATTATTATAGTCCATGCCGTCAAAGACAGGAATCTCGGATGAAAAACTCAAATCAGAAATATCTTTTCCTACGTGGGATTTTCCAGGAAACAGAAAAGTTGGAAGCAACTGTCGAAAGCAAACTACTGAGACTTCTTTCTCCACAGACATGGCATTTGCCAGACGGATAGTGTAATAACTAATACCGCTCAAAAAACGTTTCGAAGGTCCGACTATGCAAATGCTTTTATTAGATGTCATTTGCCTAAACTATCACATTATCTTTATATTAAACTAATGCATTACTCCACATAGATTCCAGTATAAAAGAGGTTCAGCCTTGAAAATAGCCCAGATCTGCCCCCGTTATTTTCCTGACATAGGTGGAGTGGAAACTCATGTCAAAGAAATTAGTGAAAGGCTAGTTAAAGCAGGGCACGATGTGGAGGTTATAACAACCGATCCCACAGGAAAATTGAGCAAGCAAGAGATCATAAATGGAGTAAAGGTCATAAGGTTTAGATCTTTTGCTCCGGGAAATGCTTACTACTTCGCTCCTCAGATCTATACTTATCTCAAAAAACATGATTATGATGTAATTCACGCACATAGCTATCATGCTTTTCCTGCATTCTTCGCATCTCTGGGCATATACGGCGGAAAATTTGTATTCACACCTCACTATCACCGGCACGGCCATACCGCATTTCGAGATTTACTGCACAAGCCTTACAGGCTTCTCGGAAAGATGATTTTCTCCAGGGCAGATTCCGTAATATGTGTCTCGGAATATGAAAAGAAACTGGTAGAATCGGATTTTGAAGTTGCCACAAAAACTGTAAAAATTCCTAACGGAATAAACCTTAAGGAATTCAAAAATTTGAGGCAGCGGGGAAAAAACTCAAACATGAACGCCAGAAGAGAAAAGATTCTTCTCTATGTGGGTCGCCTGGAAGAGTACAAAGGAGTGCAGTATATTATCCAGAGTTTACATGAATTTCAACATTTCCGGTTGAAGATTGTCGGAAAAGGGCCGTACGAAGCCGAGCTTCACAATATTGCAAAAAGCGTCGAGGTGGAAGGAAGGATTGAATGGTTAAAAGAGCTTTCAAGGAAAGAGTTACTTGAATGCTATGCAGATGCAGATATATTTTTGATGCCTTCTTCTCATGAGGCATATGGGATAACGGTTGCGGAGGCGCTAGCTGCCGGAATTCCATGTGTAGTGGCAACAGGGAGTGCACTTGAGGAGTTTGTTGATGGAAGGAACTGTGTTGGAATTGAAAATCCAGTTTCAAAGCAAAAAGTGATGAAAGCACTGAAGGAAATTAAGAGCAAGGAAAGAAAAGAAAAATCCGGGATAGATAAAAACATAATGGATTGGAATGAAGTTTCATTTAGGATTGAGAAACAGTATCTCAAGAAGTAGTATCAAATAACAAGTAGGCTACCATTGAACTCATATAAATATTTACTTTGGATCTTTGGGGAACTGGAATATGGAAATTGATTACATAAATGGAGCAAAAACAGACGAAATATTCGGCATGTCAAAGTATCAAAGAGAGATACATGAGAGAATAAAAAATATAAAACTAAACCCAATAGAATACCCATTGATCTCAAAAAAGAGGCAAATTAACAGTGCTGTAAAATATCTGGTATATCCATTAATTGTTAAAAGCCAGGTAAAAAAAGAGAACGTGAAACATATAACGAGCCAGGATCTGGCTTACCTTCTGGAACTGATAAAATTAGAAAAGACAATTGTTACCTGCCATGACCTTATTCCCTGGGTATATGATAACAATAGACTGCCAACATGGAAACTGAATATGCGGGGCTTGAGAAAAGCAGATAGAATAATCACAGTTTCAGAGTACTCGAAAAGTGAAATTATCAAGCACGTAGGATACCCAGAAGATCAAATAACCGTTATTCCAAATGCAGTAGACCATAATAATTATTATGTAAAAAGAGACAGAGGAATTATAAAGAAATTGGAAATACCAGATACCCAAAAAATCATTTTATACGTCGGGTCTGAACAGCCACGAAAAAATGTTCCTTTTTTATTAGAAGCTATCAGTCAGCTGAAAAAAAGACTCCCTGACATAAAACTTCTTAAAATAGGTACTCCACAGGTCCCTGGAGTTCGTGAGAAGCTTATTGAATTAACAGAAACGCTTGGGATAGAGAAGGAAGTAATATTTGTGGGATACGTTTCTGAGAACGATCTGACTAAATATTATAATGCTGCGGACCTGTTTGTCTTTCCTTCTTTATACGAGGGATTCGGATTACCTCCGTTAGAGGCTATGGCATGTGGAACACCTGTAATAACTTCTAACCTGACCTCTTTGCCTGAAGTTGTAGGAGATTCTGCTATTACTATAGATCCTTACGATGTTAATGCATTTGCAGAGGCAATGTATAACTTATTGACGGACGAAAAACTTAGGGAAAAAATGATAAATAAAGGACTCAAAAGGGCTCAGTTATTCAATTGGGAAAAATCCGCTGAAGAAACATTTAAAGTATATAAACAGTTAATCTGAAATTCAATCTGATAAATGTGACTTACAAAAACGTGTCTTACATGTATACAATGG
>DATMYS010000429.1:0-4264 GCA_035560835.1 Methanosarcina sp. | reverse complement strand
GAAGGAACTATATTCTTCTCAAAAAAAGAATGAGAAAAAGTGATGAAATACCTCAATATCCTGACAAAAGTAAATTCATCAAATTAAAAAACTGTAAGTTCGAAAACTCCTGCCATATGAGTACTTCACAACAGGAGTTTGGAGTTTACAATGGGTTCTATATTTATAACAAGAGTTGAGATATAAATTTTAGACTTTGTAGAAATCCTGTGGTTGGAGAAATCTCAATTACCCATGAGTCAAGAAGTGACCTGGATTTCAATAATTGGATTTGATCCTCTTCTGTCGATTTGAAGAGCATTTCTACAGAGCTGAATTTTAAGTATCTCATGCTTCCGAACTTATTGCCGTTCTTCCTTCAATGCTACTGCTTTTCACTTCTCCTTTATGTTCATGTACCTGTTCACGCTCTTTGAGAAGTATATCTGACCAGCTTTCTGCCCAGGTTTTGAGTTCTTCTGACTCAAGAGGCGCAGGAACATATTTCTTATCGTTATGTAAAATGCCTCTTGCGAGCTCCCTGTACAGTTCAGCCTGCTCAGAATCGGGTGCGTGCTCGACCACAGTTTGCCCTCTTAATTCGCTTCTCGTAACATCAAGTGAACGTGGAACATATCCTGCAATCGTTGTCTTTGTCTGACGTGCAAAATCATTTATTATCTCTTTTTGAATTTGCTGGTTCATTGAATTTGCAATTATTCCGCTGAAAAGCGCACCGCCATTGTTTGCATATTTCCTGATTCCTTTGAAGAGATTATTTGCAGCATAGATTGCCATGAAATCTGAGGATGCAACAGTGTAGACCTGTTCTGCAACACCTTCACGGATAGGGATTGAGAATCCTCCACAGACGACGTCTCCGAGCACGTCATAGATTACAACATCAGGCTTAAACTCCTCAAAGACGTTTTTTTGCCTTAGAAGTTCGATTGCAGTAATAATACCTCTGCCTGCGCATCCGACTCCAGGCTCCGGGCCTCCTGCTTCCACACAGAGGATTCCATTGAACCCCTCATAAACGATGTCGTTGGTCTCAATTCTTTTTCCGCTTCTCATAGCATCAAGAACGGAAGGAATCGATTTGCCCCCCCTCAGGTTATTTGTGGAGTCGCTTTTGGGATCACAGCCTATTTGCATTACTGTAAGGCCCAGGTCCGAAAGAGCCGCTGAAAGATTTGATGAGGTAGTTGATTTACCAATACCGCCTTTTCCATATATTGCGATGTTTCTTGCTTTTGTCATTTCATCACCATACAGGGAAACAAACAGATCCGATTTATAAGCTCACACTTCAGCAATAATTGACATCGAAATTCTGTTTTTCTTAATTTTGCGGCAAAAATTCCCCCTATTTTTCATACAAAGATACGTAACTTCTGCATAAAAAAGAAGGAGAATACTAGACGCAGGAGACCAAAACCCAGGAAGTCGCCAAAGACGGAAATAGTGGGTATATAGGTCTCAATGGAGAAGGAATGAGCTAGGAAGCCATGAGGTTTTTAGCATCTAAGTAGTTCACAAAAGTATTCGCACAAAAATATTTATTGAAAAAAGGCATCCTGTTTTCTAATTCTCAAAGCTTATAGTGATTCGGTTATATTCAGTTAGCGTTATATAATTTGATATAATTGAACAATGGAAAATATTGCAGAAAACCCAACTCCTAAAATAAACGTATCTATTAACTTGCATTCTTACTGACTCATTTTTACTTATTGTTCGCTATTACTTATTGTCCGCTACTGTGAGTTTGATAACGAATTCAGTTCCAAAATCTCGGTTCAGTTCAAGTTCCCCATCCAACTGATCTACCAGGATGGTTACCAGCTGTATTCCAAGGGTATCGGAGTCCTCCAGATTGATGTTTTCGGGTATACCTACTCCGTTATCTAAAACAGTCAGTATATAACTGGTACCTTCACACGCTTCGTTACTGTCTTCAATTTCTTTATTTTCAGATTTTTCACTTCTTTCCCTGAAGAGTTTTATCTGGATCTCTCCTGTTTTCCCATATGGAAATGCATGTTTGAGGGAATTTGAAACCAGTTCATTAACAATCATTCCTAAAGGGACTGCAGTGTCCATATCAAAAAAAGTATCTTCCTCGATTTCCAGAATCATTTGGGCTCCTGAAACTCCAACGTTGTAACACCTGAAGAGCTCCTCAGTCAGCTTCTGCAGGTAAGTTGCAAAGTTAAGAGTACTGACTTCTTTTGACCCATACAGTTCTTCGTGGATCAAAGCCATAGAAATAACCCTGTTCTGGCTGTCCTTGAAGGCAGCAAGCACTTTTGAAGTATCATATATCTCATTGCCAGCGAATTTTTCAGCCTGCAGGTCGAGCAGAGATGAAATTACCTGCAGATTATTTTTTATTCTGTGGTGAATTTCCTTTTTCCGGGCTTCTTCAATTTTTTTCCGGAAGCTTTCATCCTTTTTCCTTTCTGTGATATCTTTCATTATCCCGAGGACTTTATTTGTGAGATAATTTCCCTTTTGAAGGTAGACTCCATGATCTTCGATATGGATATAAATTCCATCTTTCCTTCTAAAACGATATTCCAGATGGAAGTTTTGTTTGCCTTCAGCATTTTTTATGCTTTTGCCGCAGTCATTTATCTTCTGGTCACACACTATCCTCCAGTCATCAGGATGGACATTGTTTGTCCAGAGATTAACTCCGGTGCTAAGTAATTCTTCCTGAGTATATCCCGTAACCTCTTCTATGGCTCCTGCCCAGTAGATTTTATCTTCCTCAAGGTCATACTCGTATACGAGCTGGCCGGTTTGTTCTGTTACGATCCTGTATCTTTCCTCACTTTTCTGAAGCTTTTCTTCGGCTTTTTTACTCTCGGTTATATCTCTGGCAATAACTGAGATAGCTATAAGCTCTCCGGATATACCGAAAACTGGAGAAAGAGTCATTGAGACATCAATAATCTCACCATCTTTTCTTAACCGTGAAGTCTCATACTGGTGAACCTTTTCTCCCTGTTTTACCATCTCAGTTAGTTTTTGTGTCTCATTTCCCATGGCGTATGGTATCAAGATTGTTGCAGGCTTCCCCAAAATTTCTTTAGCTGGATACCCATAGATTTGCTCTGCTCCTTGATTCCAGCTGGTAATTATACCGTCAAGGGATTTGGTTATAATAGCATCGTTTGACGATTCTACTATATTCGCTAAGTTCTGAACTTTCTCCTCTGCTTTCTTACGTTCAATGGAATACTGGATAGAACGCTTTAACAATCTGTCATCTACATGTCCTTTGACCAGATAGTCCTGAGCGCCTTTCTTTACAGCCTCGATTCCGAGTTTTTTATCATTCATTCCCGTCAGAATTATAATGGGAATTCGTGAATTCCTTGAATAGATTTCAAGAAAAGTATCAATGCCATGACTATCTGGCAATCCCAGGTCAGATAATATTATATCAAATGGACTCTCTTTCAAAAGACCCAAACCTTCATTCAGGGTCTCAACATTTTTAAGTTCATATCGAAAGTCGGCAGACCCTTCGAGCATCTCCTCAATTAAACCTGCATCTCCGGGATTATCCTCAAAAAGTAAGATTTTTAACTTTTCGTCCATAGTCAAACCGTCCTATCCGGATTATTCTGGCTTACTTCGACGGCAACTTTACAATTTCAAGCCAGAAATTTTCTATGGATTTAACTACATCTAGAAACTGATCAAAGTCAACAGGTTTAGTAATATATGCATTGGCATGAAGATTATAAGATCTCAGGATATCCTCTTCGGCTTTCGAAGTTGTTAAAACCACAATAGGTATATTTTTAAGTTCATCGTCGCTTTTCACTTCTTCAAGAACCTCACGCCCGTCTTTTTTTGGTAAATTTAAATCAAGAAGCATTATATCCGGGCGTGGGGAACCTGAAAACTGCCCTTCGCCACGTAAAAAAGCGATTGCTTCTTCTCCGTCCTCTACAATATGAAGAATGTTCCCAATTTTTGCGTCTTCGAAACCTTCTTCTATTAGTCCAATATCGCCTTTACTGTCTTCTACTACAAGAATCTCTACCGGTTTAAATGTTATCCGAGTTCTCATTTATATGACCGTCCTAGTTATAAGTCCACACAAATTATGAGCCTTCCCGAAATTGATTATCGAATTTGAACTAGATTTTTAAGATCAAATTCTTACTACAAACTTATCATTATATTTATTTTAAAGTTAGTATCATTATATTCATGTTAAAGTTAGTATCATTATATTTATGTTAAAGTTAGTATCATTATATTT
>DATMYS010000428.1:0-8738 GCA_035560835.1 Methanosarcina sp. | reverse complement strand
TAGTTTATCATACCATGATGAAGTATTTGAAATCTATGCCATGTTACTCATAATTCTTATAAAAATAAGAACTTCAGATGAAGTTCTTTATTGATAGTATACTTATTTTTCTGATAATTCGAGTACTATAGCGTTTGCCTGCTGATCACACTTTTCTTTCAGTTCAGATCAAGAAAGTACGTGCCAGGGATCTACTAGCTGTTGTGATGATCAGCATTGTAGGTACATTGATTACTGACAACCTTGTGGACAACTATGGAGTGGCTCTAGAGACAACCACCATCATCTTCACCTTTGCACTGGTGGCGACATTTGCAGCTTGGTATACAAGTGAAAAGACACTGTCCATCCACTCCATCTATACGACTAAGAGAGAGGCATTTTACTGGTTGGCTATCTTGTTCACATTTACCCTAGGTACTGCTGCTGGCGATCTCACATTAGAAGGTCTCAATGTGGGTTATTTGAAGTCAGCACTCATGTTCGCTACACTTATTGGAATCGTGACTATAGCTTATTATCGCTTTAATTTGAATTCAGTGGCAGCTTTCTGGATGGCTTATATATTGACACGTCCTCTCGGTGCCTCTATTGGTGACTATCTGTCGCAGCCTCTTGATGCGGGTGGTCTTGCTCTGAACACGATGGGAATAAGCGCAATTTTTCTCGTGACTATTTTGAGCTTAGTTATCTATCTTACCAAAACTAAAAAAGATGAGAATCCCATTGTGGAGTAGAAATTACTCCTACAAAAATGAGCGATGATATTAACACGAAGGAGATAGAATATGTCAGCAAATTTAATGGAATATTTCAATAAAACGCCCAGGTTTGGCGTACTCAGCACATCTAGCAGTGATGGAAAAGTCGATTCAGCAGTCTTCGGCTCACCTCATATGATCGATGAAAAGACGGTCGTAGTGGCAACGGCTAAAAACCGCACCTTCGCAAATCTTCTGGATAATCCAAATGCCATCTATATAATCATGGAGCGGTGTACAGATTCTTCAAACGCAGTGAAGATGAACATGGAAACAGGAAGTTCAGTCATGGACTGGAAGGGGATCCGGGTTTATATGAGGATGAAGGAATATGCGACTTCCGGAGAAATGCTTGAAATGATCCGAAGCCAGACCGCTAATTTCGCCGGCGAGGAAGCCGCAAAAATGATATATGCTACAGTGACTTTCGAGATATATGAAGTTAGACCATTGGTGGATTTTGGACAGGGTTGGGATAAATCCATCTGAATCCCAAATTTTTACTTATACATTATAAGATTTTTGCACCACAACCAAATTACCTAACCGGCTAGCGTTTAATATGATTAGTAATTATGCTAGCCAATTTAATTACATCTAATTTTTAGTTATTGTTCTACTGTTTAGCTGTAGTCCAGTAAGCAGTCTTATAGACTGTGCCTATTTTATAGGCAACAACCCAGTGGTTGTTCCTGTACTCTTTGCGACCTTCTCTGTGTTTTTCCTAGTGACCAGGATGAAAGTGGTTATGACGGTAGTTATTCTTGTACTCTCTGTGATCGTCTTTCTGTTTGAAGTCGCCGTTGTCAGGGGCTGCACTTCTGATAATTCGAGTACTGTACTAATATTCGAATGATGTACCAGAATCAATATATCTGTAACTATTTATCCAAATTGGTTAATCCTAACTACAAGGAAAATACTATGGTAAATATTCAATCCAATAAATTCGATGCAAACGAAATCGTTCGTAAGGTCCCCGAAATAACGCTTATATTCTGGATCATCAAGATATTTGCCACCACACTTGGTGAGACTGGTGGGGACGCCGTTACCATGTCTATGAATCTGGGCTATCTTGCTGGTACGATGATCTTTACTTTGTTTTTTGTCGCCACAGTTATCACACAGATCCGTGAAAAGAAGCTCAACCCGTACATTTATTGGATAACCATCATCGCCACGACGACGTTAGGTACAACATTGGCTGATTTTTGTACTCGGTCTTTAGGAATCGGATATGCGGGCGGGTCCTTCCTGCTTTTTGTTTTTCTCATGGGATCACTACTCATTTGGAAGCACACCATGGGATCTGTTTCTGTATATACTGTTAACTCCCCGAAAACGGAGACGTTCTATTGGGGAACGATCATGTTCTCTCAAACCTTAGGCACAGCCCTTGGTGATTGGGCTTCTGATACAATGGGTTTAGGTTATTCCGGCGCTGCTATAGTTTTTGGCATTATGTTATTGTTTATTGCAGCGGCATACTTCTGGACCAAAATATCCCCCACTGCACTTTTCTGGGCAGCATTTATTCTTACGCGACCGCTCGGGGCAGTAGTTGGTGATTTCCTAGACAAACCGATCAGTTCCGGTGGATTAGCGTTAAGTCGCTATGCAGCATCAGCAGTATTGCTTATTTGTATTGTGGCTTTAATTGTTTTATCTGAACAAAGAGCTAAACTGCAAGAATGCTATGAGTGACGTATTAATAAATATACTGTAGAAGTGTCCATATGGAGAATTTTAACTATTTTGTAGACCTGTTTATGCATCTTGACACACATTTAAGTGCAATAACAAATGAATATGGTCTATTAACGTATTTACTGTTGTTTGCTATTATCTTTTGTGAGACCGGTCTGGTAATAACTCCTTTCTTACCGGGTGATTCTCTTGTCTTTGCAACTGGAGCTCTGGCTGCCAGTGGTTCATTCAATTTATTTACAATATCAGTCGTTCTATGTTTTGCAGCCATTGCAGGAGATACTGTCAATTATCAAATAGGTCATTTAGTAGGAAATCGAGCAACAAGTTATGAAAATATACGGTTTGTTAAACAGGAACACCTTGACCGTACACATGCATTCTTTGAGAAATATGGAGCGAAAACAATAATTCTAGCTCGCTTTGTTCCTGTTATCCGTACCTTTGCACCGTTTGTAGCAGGAATAGGAACAATGCCCTATTCGACTTTCATTAGCTACAATATCATCGGGGGAATTTCATGGGTAATGTTATTCCTTTTTGGAGGATACTTTTTCGGAAACTTGCCAGTTGTAAAAGATAACTTCAGCTTTGTAATACTTGGAATAATTTTTGTTTCGCTACTTCCAGGTGTTATTACATATATTCAGAGTAAACGTGATCCAAAAAAGACATGATAAAGCAAACTCTATAGCAAGTTCTTTACATCCATTTCCTCAAAAAAACCCTGAAATCAGGATTTTTTAACCTGCAAACTCCGGCGTTCTCTATAATCTCAAAGCCCTCTTTCACGCTCTGATGCACCTGTTTTCCAAGGGAGCAGGTCATGAGTCGGTCTTCGAGAAGCCCTTTTGCCGTTGGGTACTTGCGCTGGATTTCAAAGACGTATTTTCCGTTTTCGATATATCCTCCGAAAACTCCAGCGGCCTCCTTATATTTTTCCTTGAACTTCTCGGCGTGTACTTTTACCCAGACCGGGGGACCGATATGTTTTTTCACGTTAGGGAGGGTTCCTGATATAAGTTCCAGCATAACTGCGGTTTCGGTTTTGTCTGACCAGACGCCTGTTTTTATCACTGTAAAATCATATTCTTTCAGAAGGGCAGCTACTGCCTGCTCCATTTTATAAAGCTGCGGAAAGAGGACATCCTCTACCACGTCCGGGGTCTTGAAAACGATTGCAAGCTGAGCGCTTTTTCGGCTTTCGAGCCTTTCCAGTATTTCACTGTCCTCAATGGGCATAGGGGGGGCTGGAAAGAAGAAACTGAGCTCCGGGCTTTTCAGAAATTCCCGGCAGTGGTCTATGAACATGCAGAATTTATCAAGGGAAAGGGCTGCTGCCACGTTTCGCCTGGGATCGGTCGGGTCGACCACTACAAGAGGCTCTTTGTGCTCGATTTCCGAATGCTGCATTATATCAATTTTCTCGCGTGGTTTCCAGGAGCAGGCGGCGCGGACAGTGTTTTCGAAGGGGCCGTAGTGGATTACCAGAAGTTCTGTCAGGTAACCTGAGAAGCCCTGGGTCTTCAGTTCCGAACCATAGACTCCGCATCCGCGCATAAACTGCTTCAAAAGCAGGACCTCATCTTCGTGCCCTTTTATGCGGGGTTTGACAAAATCGTTATGAAAAGGCGTCCTGTCAACTGCGGATTTGATCTGGGAAGCCGAAAAAACCCTGAAGCAGGGAACAAGGTCCACGTCAAAGCTTTTGTATATAATATTCAGATAGGGGTGCTCGGCATGGCGGTCTTCGGCATGTTCAGCGTGTTTTGCTACCTCTCTCGCAACTGCCATGCCCAGGGTCTCCAGTTCCTTTCTGGAGGTTTCTTCAGGAAAGCTTATAAAAATATCAATATCGTGAGTGCCTGAAAGCCAGGTGCCTCTGGCAGCGGAGCCTACCATTTTTACAAGCACGCCTGATACGCCAAGTTTTTCTGCTGCTATTTTAACCTGCGAGGCGAGTTCTTCCTGGATTGCAAGGAGTTTTTCTCTTTCAGGTTCAGTGGGTTTTATTCTCTCAAGGACTGCAAGCTTTAATTCTTCGGGAATACCTGTATACGTTTCCATGCCAGGGACGGCTCCATATTTTTACTCTGCAGAAGGAATCTTAATGTGTCTGTTATACTATGCTGGTTTCTGCTTATAAGTGTCAGAAATCTCTTCTTCAAACTTATAATTTGTGTATGCCAAGTTGACTCTCGAGGAAAAAGGAGTTTTTGAATTTATTTTCAGACCTTCATCTCAAACGTGAATGAAAACCGTTTCTGAATAAATTTGGCTTTGAATAAAAAATGAGTTCTGGATAAAACTAGCTCTGAGTAAAAATCGGCTGTGATAAAGATATTTTCTGAAAGTACCGCATTGTCTTCCTGACAGAGGTTGCCTGTACATTTACTCTGGTGTTAAAAAGGCGATTAAAAACAGTTTTACGGCTTTCAAGGTATTTAATTCCTTCTTTTGTTGCTTTTGATTTTTCTATTCCCGAAATCTCAAAAATATTTTCTCTTATGTCCAAAAATTTTTTATTTGATGCCTGAGATAGTAGAAAACATATATAGTTGAATACCTTTGATATAACTCAGATAGGCGGGGGTATCCTGTTCAGGGTGTATTTCGGATGTTCAGGAAACTGTTTTCCTACTTTTTTTTCTTTTCTGAGGCCTGAAAGTTGCGCTCCCGGTTAATAAAGTATATAGGAGGCTTAATTTGGGGATTAAAAGCTACATCAAGATTTTATACTTATTTCTGGCATTAGGGTTGCTGTGCCTAAGTGCAGCTGCCCAGGCTGCAGATTCGACAGGCAACCGCATCTGGGATGAAAATGCGAATAAGAGCCTTACCTACACATGGACGCCTCAGACTTACTCGGGCTTTTATTATGATCTGGATACCGGAGAAGGTTCCGAGAATCTGACAGTCCAGCTCAGTAAGGGCAGCCGGACAATTGAAAAGGAAAACCTGCAGTACGAAACCGTACCCATACAGACTGATTTTAAGTATGGGAATTGGGGTTCTTATGAAGTTATAGGGTTTATGGCAGAGCGCTACTTTGCAGGGTACACCGCAAATTCAAGCTTTGCAAATAAAGAGATTAGCGTTATATCGGACGGACAGCTTTCCAAAGTCCTGATAGACACTGATGATAGGAAATCCCTGTACACAGGTTCTTCTCTTGTTCTTGAGGAAGGATACTCCCTGAACATAGTTGAGGTTGATATTAATGGAAATACTGTCTGGGTACAGCTTGAAAAGGATGGCAAGATAATCGACGAAGCTTTCCTTTCCTCTAATCGCGACTATGTTTACACAGCCGACCTCGGGAACACCAAGGATATGCCCATAATTGCAGTCCATTTTGCCCAGATCTTCAGCGGCAGAGAGACCAACGCAGTTTTCGTGGAAGGAATTTTCCAGATCTCGGACCAGTACGTGAAAATCCAGAACGGTGATGAGTTCGGGAAAATGGAGGTAAGTTCCACCTCAAGTTCGGGCATAAAAATGAGAAACAGCGACTCTATTTCGCTCAGCAAGGGCGACACTATTGATATTATGGGTAAACTGGGTTTTGTTGTGGCCGATGCTGATGAACTTCGTTTTGCTCCAATAGTTGAAACCTCCAAGCCCGGAACCTATGAATTAAGGGGAACTGTGAACGATAATAAGTTTGATACTATGGTCTGGACGCCTTTTAACTTCGAAGGTTTCTACTATAATATTGACGAAAACATCTCCACTGAAAGCCTTGTCATTGAAAGTCTCGATGACAGGACAATTAAAGGCGAAGCCCTCGTCTATTCTACAAAGCCTAAAAATGTCGAATTTGAGCATAAGGGTTGGGGAAGTTATGAGGTTGTCGGCTTCATGGCAGAAAAATACTTTGCAGGATATCCTGAAAACACTCTTGGTAACTCAAAGGGCGTAAGTGTGCTTTCGGATCGTGTCCTTTCAAAAGTTCTTATTGATGACAATGACAAAAAATCCCTGTTCACTGGTTCTTCTTTAGCCCTGGAGAACGGCTACTCCCTTAAGGCAGCCGAGGTCGATGTTAACGGGAAAAGCGTACTATTCGAGCTTTACAGAAATGGACAGCTTCTGGATTCGGGAATAGTTTCCCAGAACGGGGACTACGTTTACGAAGCAGATGTAGGAGGAGCTGAAAATGTTCCAATGATTGCGGTCCATGTAAGCACGGTCTTCCGTTCCACAGAAACAGATGCCGTGTTTGTGGAGGGAATCTTCCAGATTTCGGATGATTACCTGGAAATTTCGGAGGGAGATTCTTTCGGTGAAATGAAAATAACTTCGATTTCCGACTCAGGCATCACAATGAAAAATGAGGACTCAATTTCCCTTTCAAGGGGTGATGTCGTGGATCTGATGGGCAATGTCAAATTCAGGGTTGCCGATGCTTCAGTCCTGCGCTTTTATCCTTTTGTCGAGGTTAAGACCGGGGGCGGAGATCAATTGAACATCGAAATGCCCGATGCGCTTGTAGTCGGGAAGCCTACCGAAATCCTGGTAACGGCGAGAAATGTTTCAGTCGGCGGTATTGAAGTCTTTGTTGGAAACGACAGCATAGGCACTACCGGAGACAGCGGAAATCTCACCTTCACCCCAAGCAGGGAAGGCAGCTTCACTGTAACTGCGAGCCGGGAAGGTTATGTTTCTGGAACTAAGCATGTGGATGTTCTCGCACAGGGTGTCCTGAAACTATTAGTTTCAGTCTCTCCCGAAACTGTCCGGGAAGGAGACCAGATTAACATAAAAGTCACGGACTCCGTAGAAAACAAGCCTGTTGCCGGAGCTGATGTCTTTTTCGGCGGACAGAAGATTGACGCACAGACGAACGCACAAGGTATCACATCTTACTGGGTTACTGCTCCGGGCACATATGTGGTAAACTCTACAAAGGCTGGTTATGAAGAAGGAGAAACCCAGATCGAGGTGGCGGAGAAAGTAGCCCAGTTTACGTTCTCAGACCTCACGATACAGCCTGCTTCAGTTGAAGCCGGAGCCTCAGTAAATATCAGGGTAAATGCTACGAACAGCGGAAACGTCAAAGGAGAATCCAGAGTTGAACTGATGGTTAATAATAAATCGGTTAATTCTGAAAACATAACCCTTGGTCCGAGTGAGAGCAAAGCAGTCGAATTCTCACACACTGAGGACAAGCCAGGGATGTATACCGTTGAAGTAGGAGGCCTGAGTAAAAGTTATGAGGTGACAAAAAAAGCTCCTTTCTTCAGTGGGATAGCTACGCTTGGAATACTCGCCATAGCATTTGTTATCCTGCGGAAGAGAAGAAACTAATTAACGCTTCTGGCTTTCGTATTAAAGCTTGTATTATAGCTGTATGGGTTCATTCCAAAAAATGAACACAGCTTTAAGATAGCTTTAATAACTGTGTTGCGGTAGAAGCTGGAAATCAGATACAGGATTTCCGGCTCTCCGCTTCTTTTTCTCTGTCTTAATCCTGATTGAAATTCCTTTTTGTTTTGACCGAATATTCTTAGTTAGAAGCAGAAATGTTACAAAATAGTGTTTGATCTATTATAGAATAGTGTTTGATCTACTACAGAACACGTGTTGATCTATTAAAAAATAGTGGCTGATTTTATGCCTGAAACGACAGCTTAAAATACTGAATTACGATTGTAGAACTGAATGCTCGAAGCTTTGAGTGCCTTTATTGCCGACTACGGTTACCTGAACCTCTTTATCCTGAGCTTTCTTGCTTCCACGGTTTTGCCTTTAGGATCGGAAGCACTGGTAGTAGCTCTCATTTATCAGGGTTTTAATCCTTTTTCTGTCGTTCTGGTAGCTACTTCAGGCAATTATCTCGGATCATGCACAACGTACTATCTAGGGCTAAAAGGGCGTCCAGTACTTGAAAAATTTCTTTCTCCTTCTCCTGAGAAGCTTGAGGGAAGTGAAAGGCTCTTTAAAAAATACGGTCTTTACACCCTTCTTTTTACCTGGGTGCCAGGTATTGGAGACGCGATTACCATGGTTGCCGGGCTTATGCAGCTTCCTTTCCGATATTTTTCTATCCTGGTCTTTCTTGGGAAATTCGGGCGTTACTTTGCTATTGCTTATCTAACAGCCTTTTTTAGCAATTAATTTCGGTTTCCGAGATAAACTTAATTTATTATTTTCTTATGTTTTATTCATTTAAGCAATTTCTTCTTAGTTTTTATTCCTTATGTAGTTTCTTTTCTTCTGCATAATTCCTTCCAGTAATTACTTCCCACCGGGAAAAACAGATAT
>DATMYS010000427.1:0-7932 GCA_035560835.1 Methanosarcina sp. | reverse complement strand
AAATATAATTATAATAGAATCTGTACTCGATACTGTAAAAGTCTTGAATAACTATTTAAATTGTTCTGAAACAGCCCTGAATAAATCGTAAACACCCATTTAAAGCCTTTAAAATGGAGCTCAGGGATTTTTTACGCCCCTGAACTTCTTCTATTCTCGAGTATCTCCATCCCGAAAGCTACAAATCCGTATACAAGGCTCAATACGAGAATGATCGTTGCACCGGATGGAACATCCAGAGCATATGAAAGACCTATTCCCATAACGCTGATCACAGTTCCGAAAGTTATGGAAATCAGCATCATATGCTTCAGGTTATGAGTAAATTTGCGGCTAAGGGCAGCAGGAATGGTAAGGAGAGCGATTACAAGAATAATACCTACGACCTTAATAAGCACCACAATTGTTAGAGCAATTATACAGAGCAGGAAAAGGTAAAGCTTCTCGGTAGGAAGGCCCTGGACTGTTGTGAATTCTTCATCAAAACAGAGGGCGAGGAATTCCTTATAAAGTAAGTAAACCGCACCTACTATTACTATGTCAAGAGCCAGCATAAAGTAAAGATCAGAGCGAGGAACCGTTAAAATATTTCCAAACAGGAAGGTCATAAGATCAGGAGCATAGCCAGGGGTTAGATAGACAAAAATTATCCCAAGTGCCATTCCAAGAGACCAGAGTATGCCTATAGCGCTGTCTTCCGGGATTTTAGACTTCTTGCTCACGGTCCCCATGACAAGAGCCGAAAGCAAGCTGAATGGAAGAACTCCGAACATAGGGTTGATTCCGAGATAATAGCCCAACCCAACACCTCCAAAGGAAGCATGTGCTATCCCTCCACTTATGAAGACTATTTTTTTGACGACAACGTAGACTCCTATAATCCCGCAGGCTATGCTTGCAAGAACTGCGGCTGCAAGAGCGTTCTGGATAAAATTGTATTGCAGAAAATCAAACATTCTTATTTCTCCGTCTGTTTTTCTAATCAGTCCTTTTTCGAACAAGTCCTGATCTTCAGGAGTTTTCCTTATGGTTTTCCAGCACCCTATGAGGGATTCCATGAGCGATCAGTTCAACAGGGCACTGGTAGGTAGCTTCAAGATCTTCGACCGGGATTTCTCTGGAGTTATGGTAATGAAGAGTGCGGTTTAGACAGGCTATTTTATCGACATAAACAGAAACCGCACTGAGGTCGTGAGTAACCATGATAACTGCCATTTCCCGCTTTAGCCTGTTCAGCAGGCGGTAGAGTTCATCCTGCATATGCGGATCAAGCCCGGAATTGGGTTCGTCCAGAAGCAGAAGTTTGGGATTCGTAGCAAGAGCTCTCGCAATAAAGACCCTCTGCCGCTGTCCGCCCGAAAGTTGCCCGATCTGCCGGTCCCTGTACTGGAACATTTCTACCGTCTTCAGGGCTTCTTCTGCAGCTTTTTTGTCTTCTTCCCGGTATTTATTCAGAAAACCTGTATGGCTCATCCTGCCTGTAAGCACGACTTCCCAAACACTGATAGGGAAATCAAAATCAAAACCTCTGTATTGAGGAACATAGCCTACAAGCTCTCTGCTTTTCTCGGGAGGTTTCCCAAAAAGTTTAACACTACCCCTGTAAGGCTTCAAAAGCCCAAGAAGCACTTTGAGAAATGTAGTCTTTCCTCCCCCATTAGGTCCGATAATCCCAAGCAGTCCATTGGGCTCTTTTAATTCAAAATTAATTGTCTCAAGAATCGTCTGAGTTCCATAACGAACCCAGACATCTTTCAGTTCTATAACCTTCTCCATTGCCTTCCCTTCAGAATATCGTTTTTATTATCGTCTTTGTATCAGATTACAATCTTTTGATATTTAGATACGAAATTTGAGTGGTTGACTTTACCAGGACTAGAATGCTAATTTTACTAACTTCATACTTTACTGACTTCGTACTTTACTGACTTCATACTTTACTGACTTCAAACAAGATTTCGGGCGAAAATATCGGATACATTATCCATATTTGCGATGTAATCCTTTGCAAGCGGGTCTACAGCTACGACTTCACCACCTATCTCTTCAGCTACGGCTTGCGCACTCCGCGTACTGGATTGGGGCTGAATAAAGATTACTTTGACGTGCTTTTCCTTTGCAAAATCTACGAGTTTCGCCAGATCCTCAGCACTTGGCTCTTTTCCTTCAATCTCAACTGGAATCATAGTAAGGTTGTAATCCGATGCGAAATATCCCCAGGAAGGGTGATAAACCATGAAGTTTCTTTCCTTTTTTCCCTCTAGCTTTTCGCGGATCCTTGTATCCAGAGCATCCAGTTCCTTAAGATAGGCATCTCTATTCTGAGCATAGTAAGTTTTGTTCCCAGGATCTACTTTGGCAAGTCCTTCATAAATGTTCTCGACCATTATTTTTACATTTGCAGGAGATGTCCATATGTGAGGGTCCAGTCCAGTTTCTTCGTGATCAGCCTCAAGTTCTCCTGTTTGTTCCTCTACTCCCTCCCCTTCGTGATTATCGTGAGCAGCAAGTTCCCTGAGTTTGATTCCATTAGAAGAGTTTACGATAAGAGTTCCACTGTTAATAGACTCGAACCTGTCGATCCACATTTCCTCAAAGGGCATATCGATACCAACGGTCACATACATACTAGCTTCGCTAACTTCCCCCATTTCTTTAGGAGATGGTTCATAAGTGTGAGGATCTGCTCCAGGAGGAATTATGACAACAGTTTTTACTTTGTCTCCCCCCACTTTTTCTACAAACTCAGCTTGAGGAAGGAGACTTACAGCTACGATTAAAGGCTCATTTGAGCCTGCTACTCCAACTTCCTGTCCTGTACTCTCATTAGTTTGGGAGCCACCTGGACCTGTACAGCCGCTGGCAAAAAGGCTCAGACCAATAGTCAGGAGCGCTAATAAAGGCAGATTTTTTAGATTCATGTTTGAATCCCGCTTTCTTCACTTTCATTTTTTTCTTAGCTCAGGAATGTACTTCTGGATGAAATAATACAGACATCAGGAAGAACAAATTGGCATATGCTCAAAATGCATATGTTCAGATTATGATAATTTTCAAACTCTGCTTAACATTCAAAGTTATACCCAAAGTCACTATATATCCAAAATCCGTAGATGTGTAAAATTTGGTATATACCCAAATTTTTGAGTTATTCAGGAAATTTTTTGGTGTAATCCCAAATTTATCTCGAAGCTGTATATGCGGCACGATTAGCACTTTAACTCTTCATTTAGCAACTTGTTTAATGCTTATTTGTTTAGGCACTCAATGATGATTTTCCTCATGCATGCATTCCTCATGATTTATTTCACCGCATACACCAAACATCGGGTGGCCCATTGAGCTGCAGATTTTATCTACGGCATCCCTGGAGACAAAAGCCTCAAAACGTGAAACTTCACTACATGCTTCCTCCGACGAAAGGCCGTAATGGGTTAAAAGAAGACTGAGAATTCTGTGCCTTCGGATAAGAAATTGCGTATATGCTTCCCCCAGTTCCGTCAGATCAACACCCCTGTAAGGAACATGATTCAAGTAGCCTGCACTTGCAAGCTCATTTAAGGTCTTGGTTGTGGTTGAAGGATCTACCTGCAGGCCTGAAGAGATCTCTGTGGTTTTTACAGTGCCTCCTTTTTCAAGGATGAACTTAAGATAATCCACTTTTCTTGGAGAGAGTTCAAGGCCCGTAAATTCAGGATAACTTTGCTCATTCATATAGAGAAATATAAAAAACTGGTATTTATTATTTGCCATATACCAAATTATGAAGTTATAATTGTATTGTAGCAAAATCAGAAGAGTGGAAAGAATTCCGAAAGAGTAGAGGTTAAAACTCTCAATAAAAGAAAAAAGCCCGTCTGAAAGAGAATAAGGAGTAAAAGAAAAAAGATTGGAGAGTAGACCTCAAGCCGTCGGATCTTTCTGCAGGGTTACTATGTATTCCTGAGGCTTTTTCCGGAACTTTGGCTGTCTTTTCCTTTATTCTATTCGAAAGGACTTCAGTCTTGATTTTTCAAGGTTTTTGAAATATAGTAGCTTGCAATGGAAGTTGGAACTGCGATAAGAAATCCCAGAATAAAAAACCTGTACATATTAGCCGATAGCTCTTCTGCTGCCGAGGTTATTACAGGCAAAAGATAGACAAGGTTAAGTGAGGCAACAGCTCCAAGTGAGAGAAATGTTGCAGTGGAAATTGTGGGGTTATCGAGTCTGGCAGCCAACTCTTTAGCTATTGGAATGAAGATAGCATAGGCAAAAATGTAACATATCAGGGGAAAAGAAAAAAGAAAGCCAGAGGTTCTCCCGCAAGAATTCCTGCAAAAACGAATACAAGGACAAGACTGAGAAAAGGGTGCAACCTGAGTCTGGCTGTAAAAAACAAGATGAGGAGAAAGATGAAGAAGAATATGACCACGGACCGAATGTTTAAAACCTGATCGTTAGTTTTAATATTTGATTCAAAGGAGGATGGCCGGGCTTAAATATTCTTTTCAGGAGAAGACAACTCACTTAGTTCTTCGATTTCTTCTTCTCCAAGTACTTTTGGAAGATTTAGTAGAATAAGAAGCCTGTTACCTATTTTTCCGACTCCTCTTAGATATTCTGCGTTTATTTTCGATTTGATCATCTCAGGAGGCGGTTGAATTGAAGAAAGTGGCAGGTTCATGACCTCCTTTGCGGAATTTACAAGCATTCCAACAACTGTATCTTTAACCTCCACTATGATAATTCTGGACAAACTGTCAGTTTTTTTCGAGCTGAATTCAAGCCGTTTGTTAAGGTCTACCACCACGAGGATCTTTCCCCGCAGGTTAATGAGCCCTTCTACATATTCCGGAGACTGAGGAATACGTGTGATCCTCGGAACCGGAATGACTTCGGAGACCTGCATGATATCTACTCCGAATTCTTCACCTGAAAGCTCAAAGGTCACTAAATGAAGATTTTCTTCTGAAAATCTTGAACCCTCACCTAATGTTTCTTCAAACATTTGAATTCCTCAACTAACTCCTAAATTTTAATCTGACGTGTTTTCTGACCCTTCTTTTAAGTTACCAAGTTTAAACTTTTCCGTAGCTTTTTTCATCCTTTCCCCAAGCAAAGAAAGGTCACTAGCCATATTGGCAAGTTCTGACATTGAAGCACTCTGTTCTTCGAGAGCTGCAGCAGTTTCCTGGGTTCCTGCGGCGGACTGTTCCGAGATTGAGGAAATATCCTCCAGAGTAGAAGTGATTTCTTCAATGGATGCAGACTGCTCTTCTGTAGCAGCTGCAACATCTTCTATCATATTTGTAATTTCATTGATTGTAGTAACAATCCCTGAAACCATTTCAACCGCGTTATTAACAGACAGTGAACCGGCCTGTACATCTTTTTTACTGGCCTCTATACTTTCCACAGTTTCACTGATACTGCCTCTTATTTCATCGATTAAGCTGGAAATGTTGTTAGCAGCACGGCCGGATTCGTCGGCAAGTTTTCGGACTTCATCGGCTACAACAGAGAAACCTCGGCCGTGCTCACCAGCCCGGGCAGCCTCAATCGCAGCATTAAGTGCAAGCATGTTCGTCTGGTCAGCAATCTTGGTAATGAGAATTACAATTTCATTTATTTGTTGAGATTTGGAGTCAAGATCCGTTATCGCTTCCTTAGTTTCATCAACAGAGGAGCGAATACGGTCCATTTTTACCAAAATTTCTCTTGAGGCATTTCCAATATTATTGACAGTGCTATTGACAAGATTCGTGTTCTTAGAAGCTTTCTGGGTATTCTCTGCAATTTCCTGGATATTATGTGTCATGTCCTGCATTGCATGAGTGATATCCAATATTTTTGTACTCTGCACTTCGGTCCCGTTTGAGATTTCAGTAGCAGTATCAGAAATTTTCCTTGAAGCTGAAGCCACTTCCTCAGAAGAAGCAGACATTTCTTCTGAAAGTGTAGAAAGGTGAACCGAATTTTCCTGAATTCCTTTTATCAGGCTACGAAGGTTTTCAACCATCAATTTAAAAGCTTGTGAGAGTTGAGAGATTTCACTTCTCGAGTTTCCTTTAATCTCAACATTAAGGTCTCCCTTAGAAATTTTCTCGGCTGCTTCAAGTAATTCGTAGATGGGTTTTCTGTAGAGGTTCAGAATCGCAAAAACAAGTAAAGCACCAATAAGTATCGAAAGAAGAGTAACAAGAAAGATCTTACTTATAGAATTTATTATCAGAAGGTCAAGCTTCTCTTTCTGGTCATCACTTGCGGCTTCAGCATTTCCTTTAATTTGTGCAGCTATGGCTGCCATACTTTTCTCATCACCCACCTGTTTCTCTTTAAGAACTGTCAGGCGATCAAAGTCACTCCGGATTTCTGTGACGTTGGCTATTATTGTGTTTCCACGCTCAAGATTTTCAGGTTTTACCATTTGCTTATTTAAATTTTTGGTAACTTCAGTTATGTTTTCCATAATCCGATCGAAGTTTTCCGCATATTTATCTTCGGGAGCAATTATATAGTTCTGGTATTGGTTTCGAGCTTCCATTGCAAGTATACTGATTTTCTGAGCTTCCTGAGCATTGGATAGCTTTTGCTGGAGAACTTCGCCTGAAGAACCGTTTTCTACATATTGCTGGTATTGAAGCATCTGGTCTTGATAAAGGTCATCTGCTTTCTGCAAAATAAGTTCTCCATTTGAGACAATATCGGTTCTCAGGGCTATCTCTTCATCGTCTGCTTCAACATAGCTGTCAAAACTTTTCCTGAATTCGCCAGAAGTTTCCAGAATAGAGTCCATACGATCTTGATTTACAGGATCCAGGTAGCCGAGATATATTTCTTTGGATATAGCTGCTTGTGTGGGTACAAGATCAAGATGTTTATAAGTATCTTCCTTATAAACGGGATCACCATAAATAACGTAACTTTCCTGAGCCTCCAGGGCTCCCTGCATATTATTCATGATAAAGGTCATGTTTTGAATGGCTCGGCTTTTTTTTTCCACATCATTCATGCCCTGATAGCCGGTGTACCCAACAAAGAAAATCAAAACCAGAAGAAGAGCAAAGCCTATCACTACATGCCCTATTTTTGTGTTTTTATACATCTTTCTCACCCTTGTCTCCAGCTTCTCCGCCTCTATACCTCTTCTATCTGATGAGCTGTTAACCTGTCAGTAGTACCCGCTAAGGAAAGTGAATGGGAGGAAATGTTTCTATGGAGCCTGCCTGATCTTCCCAACCAATTATTCAATACAGACTATTTGAGAGTTGATAAATTTTTTGATTAATTAAAAAAAGAACATAATAAAAAAATTGTATTCTGAAGTATTAACCCGATTTCATTCAATATCTCTTCAGGTATCTACATAGTCTGCCTTTTAGGCGACTGCCTTTTTATCTTCGCACATATCCTATATCTTCAAGAGTCCGCTATTGTAAGAAAATTCTCGACCTTTGAGCCAAAATCACCAAAGTTTATGGGTTTGGCAAGAACGGCATAGCATCCAGCCTTAAGGAACTTTTCTTTACTTTCAGGATCAGAGTAACCTGTGACTGCAACTACCTTTATACTCCGAGTTTCAGGATTAAGTTTGATTTTTTGAAGCAATTCAAGACCATGCATTTTTGGAAGCTCCATATCAAGCAATATCAGGTCAATCTTCGCTTCATTGAGAATTTCAAGAGCTTCAAAACCGTTTTTCGCCTTTTTCGGCTCATATCCAAAGGACTTAAGTAAGTCTGCTTCAACAGTCAGATTAAGTAAGTTATCTTCAACAATCAGGATTTCAGGCACTCAAATCTACTCCTAAGGGGGGTTGCTTGAAGATTTTGTATGCTGGACTTTTGTAAACAAGATTTTGTAAATGAAACTTTGTCAAAGAAACGCTAAGTAACGAATTTTCTAATGAATTGAGATTTCTAGTGAATAATGAGTCTTCTAAGTAATATC
>DATMYS010000426.1:0-2842 GCA_035560835.1 Methanosarcina sp. | reverse complement strand
CTAAGGTACCTGATGTCTTTTTCCTCCATACAAAATTCAATGCTGAAAGTAAAGAAAAAAAGACGTTTAATCCATTAATTGAAAAAACTTAAGCTCTCTAAATAGCAAATAAATCATTTAGCGCATGTACTTTAATTGGAGAAGGACCAACACTATATTTAATTGGGTAAATAAGGCTTACTAGCTCTTAAAAAACTGATCATCTTTTGAGGGGTCTAAAGTCTGAATGCAAGAATATGGTAGGAAATCTCAACCTTTGATGCCGCAACTATATTTGAAACTTTATATAAGCTGAGATTCAATCTTCATACGTAGGGAAATACGGAATGCATTTGTGAATAGTTTAAGAGCCTATCCCAAAACTTATCCTATTCCTAATCATCAGGAGTTTTCGCGATCATTTTCCATGATCATATATTCGATTGACTGTTCTAAATACAAGATTCAAAACTCAGATTTTGAGTTTCGGGATAGGCTCTAAATTAAGACGTATTTCGTAAGGCTCCATTTTATAAGGTTTCGTTTTGTAAGTTCCCAAAATCCCAGTAAATATATTCCCAAATATATGATGAATTGCTTTTAAAAGAACAGTATAAACGAGGATATTTCTTATATAAGCTAGTAATATACATATAAAAAATGAAGAGTATGTATAAGTGTCATAAGTTTAGAAAGAGGATTGTGTTGCCCTGAATTCTTTAAATGATTTAAAGCGCTTAAGCCGCCTGAAATTGCTGAACATTAAAATTTGCCTCTTTAGACTCTATCTCATACCTTATTCAAGCCCAGTTGCATAGTATTGAAGCGCAGTTAGAATATAGAGGGGAAAGATTTTGAGGAAAAATATTGCTGAAAATTCCGGACTTTCTTCAAAAGCTCCGCAGAGTCACCAAATCTCTGCCGTGTATGAAGATGCCGAAGGATTGATAGAACTACTTGCTACCTATTTTAAGGAAGGAATTGAAGGGGGAGAATGTTGCTTATGGATTTCCCCGGATAAACTGGCCACTGAAGAGGCAAAAAATGAACTTAAGAAGGCAGGAGTGGATGTTGAGCATTATCTCACTTCCTCTCAGTTAGAAATTCTGCCGACTAATCCTTTTCCGGAAGATCTTACTCTTCTTGCGTCAGCAGTAAAAGAACTCGCAGAAAAAGGATATCGAAAAACCCTTTCTGGAGGATTTTCAGGATTTAGAACAAATTTTGAGATTAAAATCACTGGAAATTCTCTTAAGCCCTATCTTGATACGTGTCGAAAGGTAGTTGAAACGGTAGCTTTAGAAAGTAATAAAAGTGTCACACTTCTCTATACTCTTCCTCTTGAAGAACTTTCAGGTAGAGTCCTGCTTGAATTAATGGAGGAAAGCAGCGTTTTTGCCCAAAGAAAAGGGAAATGGGAGCATTTGAGAAGTCTGGAAGAGAAAATAGAGTTGAAAAATAATTTTCTCAAAGCTAAAAAAGATATAGAAACCTCAAACTGGGTCAAAAACGGGCTGATAGTTAATATGAATCATGAGCTTCGGACTCCTCTTAACTCGGTAATAGGTTTCTCCGATTTGCTGTTGGAAGGGGCTTTTGGATCCCTGAACACAAGACAATCAAAATATGTAAGTAATATTCTCATAAGCGGGAAAAACCTTCTGGAAATTATAAATAATCTACTTGATATATCAAGACTCGAAGCCGGGGAAAAGGGCCTTAACTATGAAGATGTAGATATCGCCGGCCTTCTAGGAGAGGTAAGAATGAGTCTTCTCTCATTTGCCTCGAATAAGAAAGTCAGTGTAGAAATAAAGGTCGATACCTCTCTTGAGAACATCCGGGCTGACAGGACAAAGCTGAGACAGATCCTGTACAATCTAATGAATAACGCTATAAAACTCACTCCTGAAAAGAAAAAGGTTACTGTAAGTGCCCTCAAAAAAGAAGGGATGCTCGAGATTAAAGTTTCGGACAGCGGAGTGGGTTTGTCAAAAGAGGAGCATGAAAGGATGCTTATACCTTTTACTCAGGCAGATCTTTCTGTAATTAGGGAATACGATGGAACCGGACTTGGACTTTATGTTGCTAAAAAATTCGTAGATCTTCACGGAGGAAAAATCTGGGTGGAATCGAAGGGAGAAAAAGGCAATACATTTATCCTTACTCTTCCAATGAATAAGAAAGAAGCAATTTGAAAGGAAATGGGCTAAAACCAAGATTGCTGATTGATTTGTATATTTTATCCGAATAGATTCGAAAGGGTTAAGTGCAACCTGGCACTCACTGCCCCTTACGTTTCAAGAGCCTGCCTGAGCTACGCTGCCTTTAAAACCTGTGAAAATTAATTTTCTAGGAATTTTTCTTCTCCGATATATTCATTTTCGTTTCTTTTTTCTGTAAACCAGCACACCTGCACCAGCAATGATAACAACAAGTAGTAAGCCTAGGACAAGCATGTTCGAACTTCCGCCCTGAGTTTCCTCAATGGACTGAATATACATGTTGCTTACCATATTCTCATGCTTATTTATTCCGTTGCCGTAACTTGCTGAAAGTGTTAGATTTATAGGCTCGGAGGTCTCTCTTCTGGAATTGGATAAATCATCTGCTACGGCATTAAATTCAATCGTAAAAAGCTCGTCCGAATTCATTGGCCCTATGAAATACTCAGCAGGGTAAAATGTGACTCCCTCAGCCTCAGGTTTTATGCTTACGGAATTAAACTCATTAGGATGGGTGTTCGCTACGTCGAACTCAATTGTAGATTCACCGTTTGTCAGTTGAAGTTCTTTCGAAGGAATCACTCTTATGTTTGAAGAATCTACCTTGAGAGGAATATTTTTTCTGCTGTTGTAATCGA
>DATMYS010000425.1:0-3263 GCA_035560835.1 Methanosarcina sp. | reverse complement strand
GTATAAAAAATAAAAAAATATTTGAGAAAAACCTGTATGCGTAACAGGTTTACTCAGGCTAGAACCCTTTCTTCAGAATTTATTACGCTCACAATCTCTTTTTCCGGGATCAATTCTTCAGGAATTTTTTGTACGTCAGTTTGAATGCGAACTATGCGCTGCGGTAAAGGAATCTCTATGCCGTTTTCTTCCAGGCTCTGTTTTATGTTCCATAGAATCCTGGTTTTTATCCCGAACCACTCGTTCACAGGTGCCCAGATCCTGACAGAAATATTTACCGAGCTGTCCGCAAGGTCGTTTACGAAAACCGAAGGAGACGGATTCAGGAGAGCAAAGGGTTCTTTGTCAATAAGGTCTTTAATAAGAAATATTGCGGCATTGGCATCATCACTGTAACGGATCCTGATTGTGTATTCAAACCTTCGGACAGGGTGCCCTACAATGTTTGTGATATTTGTTGTGAAAACCTGTTGATTGGGGATGCGGACAAGAAGCCCTTCAAAAGTTCTTATACGGGTAGAAATTATGCGAATATCTGTGACATAACCCGATACATCGTTGATTTGAACCTGATCCCCTATTTTTATGGGCCTTTCGATCATTAGGAAAAAACCCGAAACCAGATTTCCCACAATGTTCTGGCTTGCAAAACCAAGGATAATACCTGTGACTCCTCCTGCCAGCAGGAACCCTGAAGGATCAATTCCTATTAGATGTAGATTAGAAAAAAACACAATAGCAAGCATGCCATAGTAAAGAATTTTGATGGTAGTTTCACCCACGTCCTTACTTACTCTATCTTTGAGAGACCTGCGCAGGTAAAGTGAGAGAATTTTGGCAAGGAGGGTTGAAAAAGAAAGAATTAGTACAAACTTTAGCACAGATCCCAGAGTTACGGTACCATCTGAGGTAGGCAAGCCTATGTCAAGAAAATCGAGATCCGTAATCAAAATCCCCACCCCATGTAAAATTTAAGGGGTACAAAACCAAGCTTCTGAAGGCTGTAAACTCCTAAAGCCTCTTTACGGGACTTATAATCTTTCAGGGAGCTGCTTTTTAGCTCCCCACCAATATGCTGCAGCTCGAAACCTGTTTCAGCCGTGTTCCTGTTGAGGATGTCCATACGCGCTCGCATAAAAACATCACCGGCATAGTAAAGTTTCATACCGTATGCACTGAAAACTACTTTTGAGATCGATGCCCAATCCGAGGAGGCATTTCGAAGGGTCAGTTCAATAATCCCCTCCTGTAGAGGGTTAGGGGAAGGAGAAATTGAATATATCCGGCTTTTCCAGTGCTTGCAGATGACTCCGTTTGAAACCTCCCCATAAAGGGTAAATTTCTGCCTGACAAGGCTCAGCACATCAAGGAGCTGGAGATTTTTGTCTCCTTTATCCGCGATAAAAACGCCTATTTCTATCGGAAAAGTCAGGAAAATTTTTCTTTTTGCTCCTCCTGCAAGCAGCAGGGTTTTCTCAAACTCTATCAGCAGATTTGGAGTAATTTCTTTAGGGGTGTTTAAGGGCTCTACCGGATTTATAATCAGGCGCTTTTCATCTCCAAGAATAATTTTCTCTACATTCTCCGTTCCGAGTGTCCTTCTGTATATCCACTGCTCTCCGGTGTTTTCCACGGAAATAGCAATTCCTTCCTGTTCGATTGAAAAAGGGGGATTATAATGGCCGTACATAATATCCCGGAAACTAATACTTTTTAACGAATTGTCTAAATTTCTTAATATAGATGCAATACATTATAAAAATTTTGCCTTTGAAAACATTTTCCTGAATCAAAAGAAAAATAGAAAGAAAGTCAGGAAAGAAGACAAAGGAGAGAAGACAAAAGGCCAGATGGAAAAGCTGACAAAAAGAGAGATGAAGAAGAGGGGCAAAAGGAAGGATAGGAGCAAAAAGAAGGGTAAATAGAAGACAAAAAAGTTAATGGAAAAGAAGACAAAAAAGAAAAAGTCCCCGGAAAAAAGGGTCAAACCCATCTCCTTTTCTTAAAATAGGCAAACATGCTGACTGCTAGAAAGGTCATTCCAAACATTACGGCCGGATAGCCCCAGCGCCATTTGAGCTCAGGCATGTATTCGAAATTCATTCCATAAACGCCTGCTATGAAAGTAAGGGGAATGAATATCGTTGCTATAACCGTCAGGACCTTCATAACATCATTCATCCTGTAGCTTATGCTGGAGAGATAGATATCAACCATTGAAGACAAAATATCCCGTAGCTCTTCGACTGAATCAATGACCTGGATAGTATGATCATAAACATCTCTCAGGTAAACCCTGGTGGTCTCTTTAATAAGATAGGACTCGACCCTCTGCAAACCATTTATCAGCTCTCGCAGAGGCCAGACGGATTTACGAAGAGTAATCAAATCTCTTTTATACTTTTGAATAGTCTTGAGAGTCTCAGGTCTTGGCTGTATTACCAACCCTTCTTCAAGGTATTCGATTTCATCCCCAAAGTGCTCAAGAATCAAAAAATAGTTATCGACAACAGCGTCAATAAGGCTGTAAGCAAGATAATCCACCCCGCTTTTCCGCAGGCGAGAAGACGGATTTTTAAACCTTTCTCGCACAGGGTTAAAAACATCCCCTTCCCTTTCCTGAAAAGAGAGAACATAGTTGGGACCGATGATGATACTTACCTGATCTGTGGTGATTTCTTCTTTTTCCTTATCAAGAAGAATCATCTTTAAAACCGAATAAATATATGAGTTATAATCTTCAGTCTTGGGCCTCTGCCGTGTATTAAGTACATCTTCAAGGGTAAGAGGATGGATATTGAAATAGCCTCCGAGCTTTTCTATAATATCTACCCTATCCAGCCCATCCACATTTATCCATAAATTGATATCGGGTTGGTCCTTAAATTCCAAACACTCTTCAACCCTCCCCAGTTCTTTTTCTACAAGCTTTTCACTATTGTAGGCCATTACCCGGATTACTACCTTTTCGACCTTCTTTTCTCCTACATAGACAAGCGCTCCAGGTGCAAGCCCGATTTGTGATCCTCTTCTTCCAGAAGTCCCCATGCTTATTTCTCTGCCTCACCTTCTAATAAAGTATAGATTATTCAGTAATTAAAGCTCCATCAATTTAAGTCTGTGCATAACTTTTTGTCCGAATCTCTTTATTAAGCATTTGAAGCAGCTTGGTTTATTTTCAACACAACTCGATTCTCAATCTGAAACTTTTGTCCGAATCTCTTTATTAAGCATTTGAAGCAGCTTGGTTTATTTTCAACACA
>DATMYS010000424.1:0-3330 GCA_035560835.1 Methanosarcina sp. | reverse complement strand
ATTTCAAGATTTAAGATATCCAGAATCTCTTCCTGGTTTAACCATTTGCCAGCTTCCTTAATACTGAAATTCTCAGTCAGTTTGTAACTTAACAAACCAATCAGTAAACTGTTGAGATCAAGATCCTTGCTTTTATGTTTGCTAAAAATATCACAGAAATTAAGCTTTTCATAAAAGTATTGGACAGCAAGAATCGATCCGATGGAACACATATATTCTTGTTAGGAATTGTAGGAAATGCTCTCTTTTTGTGATTTTCATTTGACCGAATTACACAAAATAGAGAGCACTTATTTTTATATAACTGTCAAAGTTAGGCTGTACTCTTAAGAACTGTTTTTTCCTGGCAAAAGTCTTTTTATCAAAAATTTTTTTGTTCCAGAGAACCAATTTTTCAGGAAAACCGATTCATCCAGACTTATTACAATTGCCGCAGCAAGGATAAAAATACAGCCAATAAGCATCCCACTATGAATCGGACTTCCAAGTACCGTATAGTCAAAAAATATACAGGAAACTGGCTCAAGCAGAGTAAGGACGCTGCCAGTAATTGCGCTCACGCCTGTTACACCCCTTATATAAAATACTGCGCCGATTCCTGTAATAAATACCCCGAATAGTACCAGGACTGGGAGGTTTGCGATAAGTATATCCCGCGGAACGGAAACTGCAAACGGTGAAAGGAAGAACAGGCTGATTGCACTCTGCCAGAAAAGCTGAGTGAGCCCGTTATATTCATCCCTGAGATAACGAACCGAGATTATTACGCCACTGCTAAAAAGACCTCCTGTAAGCCCAAAAAACACTCCTTTAAGATAATTACTGCCAAACTCAAGCTGTTCGAAGCCTCCTTCAGGCCTTGTTACATAGAAGACCCCTATCAGGCCGAGGAAAAGGGCAAGAATAGTTTTTCCTGTATTCTTTTCACCCAGCAGCAGAGGGGCAAGAATAGTCAGATAAATCGGATCCGTATAGAGCAGAAGTACGGCTGAAGAAGCCCCTAGATAACGAATTGCCGAATAATAGGAAAACATTTGTGAAACATACAGGATTCCCAGGAGAAGCAAGTACTTCTTCTTTCTTTTTAGAGCTAGCTGGCCTAAATTCCCGGTAATTGCAAGATAAAACAAAAGGGCTGTGAGTCCGAAGAGTATTCTGTAAAAAATAATTGCGCCTACAGACATATCCTCTAAACATTGCATATAGATGCCAACGGTGCCGTAAATTATGCAAGCAACTAGTAGTTCAAAATGATGTTTAAAAGCTGCAGTCATAAATTGTTTAGAGTGATTAAAGGTATATATATTTTTAGTAAGATAATACTATATAAAAATAATTGCAAAGTGTCACTGCGTATCATTTTGTAGGCTACAGGTTCAGTTTCGTGATTATAAACAACTTTTATAGGTTGAATATTCAGTTTTAGGATGAATCAATTTTAGGATGAATCAGTTTTGAGATTTTTGAAGATTGAGCACCACATGCTGTCTGCTTCCGGTCCTGTAGACAGTAAGCCCCTTAAGCTCCTGTTTCCAGGCATAAACCAAAGCCTGTTTGATATCTTCTTTTCCTGTGGAATCAGGCATATTGATAGTTTTCGAAATTCCGGCATGGCAATGCCGTTGAAACGCGGCTTGCATATCAATATGAACCTTCCAGTCAATGTCAAGCGCTGACCTGAAAAGTTGTTTCTCCTCTTCGCTTACAAATTCCGGATTTTTCACATCCTGCACGGTACCGTATTTATAGACATGCTCAAGAAGCCAATTATAGTCAGCTTCTGACAGTTTTGATTTGAAATGTGCCTCAAAAAACGGATGAACAAGCATAAATTCCCTGCCTACGGTCTGAGTTCGCCTGTAGACCCAGCTGAAAACAGGTTCGATTCCTGCCGAACAACCGGCAAGAATGCTGATCGTGCCTGTCGGAGCGACCGCAGTTAATGCAGCATTCCTCATTGGAAGTTCCCATGTGGAATCCTCATATTCGGGAAAACTTTCTTTTTCCGCAGCAAGCTTCCTTGATTCCCTGATCGAAGCCCAGGTAACCTGTTCCATAAGTTTTTCCGCAAGCTCAAGGGCTTCCCGTGAGTCATAGGGAAGCCCTAGCTTTAAAAGCATGTCATGAAGCCCCATTACCCCAAGTCCTACTTTCCTGGTCTTCTTGGTTGCAGCCTCGATCTCTGGAACAGGGTATGTATTCTTATCAATTTCGTTATCCAGAAAACGGATAGCTTTTCCTGCTACTTCCCTGAGAAGATCCCAGTTTACTTTTCCGTCTGTAACGAGAAGGGAAAGATTTATGCTTCCCAGGTTGCAGGCTTCAAAAGGCAGAAGCGGTTCTTCCCCACAGGGGTTTGTGGCCGAGATATCCCCAAGTGCGGGCGTGAAGTTATCACTGTTTATTCGGTCATAAAAAAGAATTCCCGGTTCGCCGTTTCTCCAGATTCCTTCTACAATCTCGGAAAAAATACGCCCGACTGTCACGCCTGTTTGCCTGTTCCAGACTTCGCTAGTCTTATCAGCTTCAACAAGCTCCATGAAAGCATCAGGCACCATAACCGAGAGATTGAAATTGTTCAACTCTCCTTCAGCATGCTTTGCCCTGATGAAAGAAAGGATATCATTGTGGGAAATATCAAGAATGCCCATATTGGCACCCCGGCGCCTTCCAAACTGTTTTACGATTTCAGTTGCCTCATTGAAAAGTTTTATGACAGCTATAGGGCCACTCGTTGCGTCATCACCACAGGAGTTGGGGGAACCGCCAGGGCGTATTTTTGAGAAATCAAAACCTGTGCCTCCTCCGGTTTTTTGGATCAGGGCTGCAGTTTTAATCGAATCGAATATTTCCTCAACCCTGTCCTCCACAGGAATTACAAAACAGGCGGCAAGCTGTCCGAATTCAGTGCCCGCATTCATGAGAGTTGGCGAGCTCGGAAGAAAAGTTTTTCTGATCATGAGGGCCTTGAAATCGAGATACTCTTCCTCAGTTACTGCAACTGCCTTAGCAACTCTCTCGCAGACATCCTCCCAATCCTTTTCTCCCTCACACAGGTACCTGGCTTTAAGGGTTTCACTTGCCAGAAAATCCAATTCCTCTTCTGTTTCCCACACAAAAATCTCTTCTCCTGTGAACATTCAGCAGGCTTCAGTCTCCAATAAAAGAAATTATATTCTTATTAGACGGGCTTTTTTATCATTGTATCCGAAAATGCGATCAGAAATTGTAATCAGAAATTGTGATCAGAAATAGTGGTCATAATTTTAAGAATTGATGGTCAGAAAGAAAGATTCAGAAAAAAGATTCAGAAAAAAGATTCAGAAAGAG
>DATMYS010000423.1:0-14745 GCA_035560835.1 Methanosarcina sp. | reverse complement strand
ACCTATATTCGCAAGTATATAAACGATATAGAGATTTTCGCGTACGCTTATTTGAAAGAGATTCTTTCATACTTCTTCCTGAAAGACTCAATATTTTTCAGGAATATCCTCTCCGTATTTAATGTAAAACATCAATAATATGAAGATGAATTCTTCCTGATAGAGAGCTTAAGAGATAATTATACAAATCTTCCCGGCATATTTTTTTCGATGCATCGTGTCGTTCTCCATGTAGATATGGATTACTTTTTTGCAGCCATTGAAGAGCGGGAAAACCCTGAGCTTCAGGGAAAAGCCGTCGTGGTCTGCATGCTGTCCGGAAGAAGCGAGCTCAGTGGGGCTGTAAGTACCTGTAATTATATTGCGCGAAAGTCCGGGATTAGGGCAGGCATGTCCTGCTCGAAGGCGAAGAAACTGAACCCTGAAGCAGTTTTCCTGCCTGTCCGAAAGGATTTCTATACTTCGGTCTCAGACCGGGTTATGAAAATTCTCAGGAGTTATGCTGATGCCAGGGAGACCGGGGAAGCGTTTGAACAGATAAGCATAGATGAAGCCTTCCTGGAAATTACCGAAAAAACAGGTGGGGACTTTAACCTGGCCGTTGAGATTGGAACTCAGATTAAAAATGAAATTGAAGATAAAGAGAAGCTGACCTGTTCGGTGGGCATAGGTCCTAATAAGCTTATTGCCAAGATGGCATCCTCTGTCCAGAAACCTGATGGGATTACGGTCATCAGTCCGGAAAAACTCGAGAGCTTTCTCTGGCCTCTCAAAGTGTCCAAACTCTGGGGGATAGGGAACGTAACTGCAGGAAAACTGCAGGAAATGGGCATAATCACAATAAAAGACCTTACTGAACACGATGTTATTGACCTGATATCGACTTTCGGAAAAAGTCGGGGAATCTGGCTTAAACAGGCCGCGGCAGGAATCGATGATTCTCCTCTGAAAGAAAGGGACGGCTCCGAACAGATAGGGAGGATCGCAACCCTGCCTGAAGATACCCTTGACATCAACCTTATTTCCCAGTTACTTGACAGGCTAGCAGGGGATGTAATCTCAAAACTCGATTCAAGGAAGCTTTCCTTCAGGACTGTAACCATTACGGTCATAAACTCGAAGTTTAAAATGTATACAAAAAGCCGTACATTAAATTACCCGGCTTATTCAAAAGAAACCCTTCTAGAGGTAGCTCGCGAAATCCTGGGCGAGTTCCTTTCGGAAAGCCGGACTGAGTTCAGGCGTGTAGGTGTCAGGGTAGGGGAGCTTCAGAAAAGGATGGGGCAGAAAAGCCTTTTCGATTATTGAGTTTTGCCTCTTATCAAATTTTACATTTACCTCTAGCTGAGTCCTCATTTTTTATTTCTGCAAAGTATTCATGCCCTAATTCTTGGCGAATGAAAAAAATTAAATAAATTTAACAAGCGGGCAGACTTCAATACATGCCCCACAGTGAATGCAATTTTCTTTAATCCTTACTTTCTTTTCTTTCATTTCAATCGAATTATGCTGACAGTGGCCCACGCAAACTCCGCATCCCTGGCAGAGCAAAGCCCTTCTTACCGAGAACTCAACGACTTTCATAAGCCCTTTTAGAGCTTTTTCGTTATCGCTTCTCCCGTTAACATTTCCCGAGGCAAAAACCTGTGCCCTGGATTCTCTGAAAGTAACCGATGCAGCACCTTCTATAAAAGAAACCTTTCCAATGGGGGAAAGCATTCCACTTTCTTTCAGGGTTTCTATATCAATTGCCTGCCCGAAACTCCCGTCCGCAGACATCCCTCCTGCCTTACAGGGCCTGTATCCTGTAGCCACTTCAAAATGAAGCTCTTTTGGAGCCTCCTGGGAGGGAAGAAGAGAAATTCCTTTTTTCTCAGCAAGTTCCTGAAGAATTCGAGGATATCGCTTGTAGCGCCATAAGCCATACTTTACCCATTCTGGGGAGAGTCCTGTTTTTTCTGCATAGGCAAGAAGATGGGAGTTAAGCTTTTTTGCAAGTTCGGGATGGCTTTCTTCGAGCTGGAAGAAGTCGGCAAGAGAGGAAGATGGGCAGAGCCAGCACCCCATCCTGTCATACCCTTTTTCATAAGCGGGATTATAGAGAGCTTTTGTCCTGAAAAGGTAAAGCCAGATATGAAGAGCTGTCCATTCCTGAATAGGGGATGCGCCTACCTGGTTCCCTACCCAGGGATTTTTCCAGACTTTCTTGCTGATCGAACGGGCTTGAGATTCATACTGGCGCTGTCCTATGAAACTAAGGCACCCGCCTTCGTAGTTTTCATCAATTAACCGAGTAATCGGCCCGAGTTTGCAGATCTTGCAGCACCAGCGGGTATCCATGGTAGGAGGGCCAAAAACATTTATCGAATTCCAGAAAGCTTCTCCTGCACTTGAGGTCCTGAGTTTTTTCCCGTAGTGCTCAACAACCTGCTTGACATTTTCGAGGGTTTCAGGAAACTCAAGTCCCGTATCCGCAAACATAATCTCGTAATCATCAAGACTCTCATCAACTAGCTGGAGCACAGCAAGGCTATCCTTTCCCCCTGAATAGGATACGCTTACTTTCAGATTCATACTCTCTGCTACATTTTTGATGAAAGCATGGGATTTTTCTATCATGCCGTCCAGAATCTTCTCGTTGGCTTTTACAGCATCTTCCCAGGTCTGCCCTCCGGATTTTATTTTTTGAGGCTCTGGCTCTCCGCTCCAGCGCGGTTTTACGGCATGCCCGCGTTTTTCCTCACACATTTCCTTCCCTGTCATCCGGGCACGTCCACAGCAGATTACATCTCCTTCAGGGTTCAGTACAACTACTTCATCTTCTTTTTTAATTTCAGGATCGGCATCAAGAACCCCGGGAGCCAGAACACTTGCTCCTTTTTCCAGGATAAAAGGTACAACTGCCTGCTCGATAATAACCCATTTTTTCAGGGCTTTTCTGTCCCTTCCCTGGAAAAGCCTTCTTGCTCCTTCGAGCCTGGGAAGCAGAACCCACTCACAGCTCTCGATTTCAAATCTGAGAGATGCAAGCACTTCCCCATCAACTATAATCTCGTCCATACGATCTTCATATGGAGCTTTATTTAGCACTACAAGGTGTCCTTCAGGTATAAGGGGCGCATTGAACTGTTTTTCAGAAACAGAGTTTATGCGTTTTATATCATAATCAAAAGCCGGTCTGATATCCCCTGGAGGGGTGACCTCAACTTTTTTTGTACTTTTGCCGCATCCGCACTTTTTCCCCAGCACAGGCACATTACAGGCCTCGCACCAGTGCAGAAGCATTTTACCAAGATAAGCTGGTCTGGACATATCACGCAGATTGAGAGTGGTTCCCCTTTAAAAGTCTTTGTCTCAAGCTTTTAAAAAAAAGCTTGACCTAAAATCCATTTGAAAGGTTTGGCTTTCATCCCAAGCTTTTACAAAAAAGCTTGACCAAAAATCTATTTGAAAGGTTTTATCTTCCGATACGTTTCGAGATCAATAGTTAAATTATATACACTAACACGAGAAACATGAGATATTGGGGGAATTTAATGGTAATTATAAAAGAAATTGATCCTGCCGAATTCGGAAAAACTCTTTTGATCGTTCACGGAACAATGGGTCTCGTTTTCGGATTCTTCACAACAATTGCCTCTTTTATGGGGGTTTCGATGCCGAAAAGATTTGGGATTTTTTCCTTGATCTTCGGGAGACATGCTGTACTTAGCTTGCCGCTGTTTTATGGAGTATCGGGCTATCTTATAGGGCGTATCGCGGCTGGCTTATATAATACTGTAGTAGGCTCGAAAAAAGGGCTCAAGGTAGAGGTTTTGCGCTAAAAATACGGCCTTCATGTAAAGTTAAAACCTGAAGCCTCGTATCTCGGCAATTCGCCTTTTTCTGGTTTCTTTTATTTTAAGGAGATTCATAATAGCTAATGATTATTGGGCAGTGTCGTGAATTTGCTGTAAATTTGAAGTCATTTTTTGTGTGCCAGGGAGAAAATCGTCACACTGCCGGTTTTTCTCCATTTCCTTACTTTTTGTGCTTTAATTAGAAAATTTTCGAAAAATGAGAGAGTATGAACGTCGGTGGTATGTTAAAAAAATGCTAACAGAGTAGTCAATCAATTTTGCTCTAGATTCAGAACTTCGAATTTACAGCAAATCTGCAACCCTGTCCAATTTTACAAAAAATAAGTTACGCTGCCTAAAATCACCACAAACGGGAAAACGCCCATTTTAAATATTCCAATGATTGTTATATTATCGATAAATATGACTAAATTTTTTAGAAAAATTACAAAGATTATCTTTTCTGGTACTAAAGAGCTCATGAAGAATTCTGGTGGTTCTGGCCACGCATTATTTGGTAAGAAGCGAAAAAGTAGAAAAAGAAGGTAAAAGGTTCACCACTATAGAGCAGTTTATAAAATGTTTTTGGGCAGGAATATCCGAGTTCCTGCCGAGCAGGCATATTGTTGACATAGTTACTTTCATGCTAAATTAGGCACTCTATCCTTATTTTTAACCACCACACTTTTTGCATGCTTCATAGCCTGCTTTTTCAGCCTCTTTTCGACTGGTAAATGTAATAAGATTTTCCGGTTTAATTATTTTAACAGAACCGCATCCTGCTGAATGATATTTATCAGATTTTGAGCTTGCATATATTAATTTGCTGTCGGTATTAATTGTGTTTGATGTCGCTGTAGATTTCGATTTTGAGTTTTCATAATTAGCTTCACTGTTCGTGTTAGTTGTATCTGATGTCGTTGCAGTCTTTGAATCCGATATTGTAACGACTATATCTGTTTTTCCTGTTGATGAATAGTAATTTCCTGTGCCCAGTCCAGTTCCATCCCTCAACATCGCAACAGCATTTACACTAGGATCATTTGTTATTCCTGATTCTTTTGCAATCGATTGAGATAATATTAGTATAGCAGCTAGGTCACTTTCAAGTTTTTCTTTGCTGGGAGGAAAATCAAGATAATAAGTGACCGAGACCAGCCCAGTTGACGACGAGTCTTTAGGTGAAATATACATAACTTCAATTTCATCCGAGCCAGAATATTCTTTAACTATTCCAATTAATTCATTTTTCTTAGCTTCAGAAAGCTGCATTGTTGATCCTGATATCTGAGTCTCTCCAGATACTGAGGTTTCTTCCAATCCAGGAGTTTCTTCAGGTTCTGCAGTTTCCTCAGCTTCTTGTTTAGCATCTTCAAGTTTTGTAATTTTTTCTTCAGGCTCTGGAGTTACTTCAGGTTCCGGACTATCTGCTATCATTTTTGGAGTGTCGGCTTTAACCTCCGGAGTTTCAGGTGCAACTGACTCTACCGTGCTGTTGTTCACTATCAGAGTCTCAGATACAATTGGATCAGAAATGATATTTTCTGTAGGCTCGACAGGATCTGCTGTGGCACCCATTGCAATGAGCAGGCAAAAAACAGCAATAACTCTTAGAGGAGCAGACAATGACATTTGTATTTTACTCTCTATAGGATCTGCAATTGCAGGAGTTAATATAACGCCTATCAGAAACGAAAATACTGCAGGAAGAATGTCTCCAGAAAAAAGAGAAGATACCCCTACTAGTAAGAAAAGCACACCAATAACATATCGAACAATACTTTTTAATACTGCAGTCTTTTTTTGTTTATATTCCACCATGCTACCACATGTAGAAGACCTTTTCACACGCCTATAAACTTTGTTATTTATTTTTATTCTGTTACTAATAAAAATGGTTCCGTTGCAAAAAATCTGGCTATTTTATAAAACCAGTGAAAAACATCACAGAACATACTGAACTATCACCATAATTTTCACCAGGGTTTTTTCTCAGTGATTTCTGGCAATAGCTTCATATTCAACTTACTGTTTTCTTGAATTAAGCTCTGAATATGAACAGCTTGCTTCTGTGTGACTTCATTAAGCTGTGTGATCTGTTAATCCTTCCTGCTTAATTAGTCACTTATTAAGTCTATTTGAGTCTTTAAGTCTTCAATTTTTACTCTAAGTTCATGTGATACAAGAACATTATTATCAAGAAGTATTTGACTTCAGGTGTTTTATTTTTTTCCTTCTGGAAAAAGCGGATCTGCATTTATCGCTGCATGTCTCTTTTCTGGGGTTCGAAGTCTCGAAAGGCTGACTGCAGTTTTTACATAACTTTTTACTCAGGGCTCTCTCTTCTTTTCCTAGCTAGCTCTTCTTCTCTTCTCCTGCGTTCTCTTGAGTTCTGAGGGTGCAGAGATAAGAACTAGAAATCAACCCGTTCCGGTAATTTTGACATTTTTTCCGTCTCAAAAAAATTTCGACATAAGGGAAGAATCTGAAATGCAGTGTTCTGAAAAATTGCATTCTTTGCAGAATTTCTCTTCTTTTCTCTCAGGCATGAATCCGGCTTTAATTTTCCCTACTTCCCTGCAGATTTTGAGCACTTCCCGCCTATCCGAGCTTCGAACAACTACTCGTCTGAGCAGGCCGAAACTTACATACTCTACAAAGGCAAAGGGAACTTCTTTTCCATTTTCGGCTTCAAGAAGCAGGACAAAAGCAGCGGCATGTATCCGGTCAGAGGCCCATACTCCCTGTTCAGGGCAGCTTCCTGGCTTTAAGATTGACGGAACCTGCGCATCCTCAAAGCAAACAATTTTTGATGGAACACCTTTAAGGTTAAGCCTCTCTGAAGAAAGAAATGGCTCGATTTTAACAGGCGTAAGTGCCGCAAGCATAGGCTCTTTCCCATATTCTTCAAGTGCCCCAACCAGGTTGGCTGCAATTTCAGGGATTTTAGCTCTTGCCCGCGCTTCTCCGTCCTCATAAATCTCCTTTGTAACACCTGCCAGTTCTCGCGGAAACAGGAGCGGGAGGTCTGTACATACCTTTGCAAGAGAAATTTCAAGCTCTTTATGGAAGTTATCGGCGTTTAACGAACACTCTTTCACAATTTCGGGGTAATTCAGGGAGAGTTCTTTCAGGATTATTCTTTCGAGCCTGGAGGCAGTCACTTCTGAAAACAATTCAAAGCCTCGGCTGGCAAAGTACACCCTCCTCGGGCAGTTGATATATAGAAGAAGGTCTGAGACATTTATCTCCTGATTGGACGACTCGGCTGACATCATATTCTAATTCTTCTACAAACATTATAAATTTTTGTAAGAGTTTTTACAGTACCTTGATTCATAAGTTATGCGACAATTGCCGAATTCATATTCGTTAGATATATAAGGTAATGTTTCCTCTTAGAGTACGTGAGTCATGACATCTAATGAATCCTCAGAAAATCTGCGCAACCGTCTGGCGGAAAAAATGGCTGGAGATATAACCCTTTCGGAAAAACCGGGAGAGTCGCTCAAAAAATGGAGATCGAATTTTGAGATATCCCAGACCGACATTGCAAATTATCTTAAGGTTTCCCCTTCCGTAATTAGTGATTATGAAAGTGGGAGACGAAAATCTCCAGGAACACTAATTATAAAAAAAATTGTTGAGTGCCTCCTTGAGATTGATATGGATAGGGGAAGTAAAAAAATTCACGCTTACGAGTCAATACTAACTTTAGAAAGCGGTACGAAATCCATTTACTCAACATATGAGTATACGATCCCGATACAGCTTGCGAAACTGGTCAACATTATCGAAGGAAATATTGTCTACAGAGGAGTTGAAAGGCCTCTTTACGGTTTTTCTGTCATTGACAGCCAGAAAGCAATCCTGGAACTTTCTTCCCACGAGTTTCAGAAGCTCTACGGCTGGAGCACTGACAGGGCCATGATCTTTACGAAGGTCAGCACCGGGAAATCACCAATGGTAGCCATCCGGGTTACCAACCTTAAGCCTGGTGCCGTGGTACTTCACGGGCTTCGAAAAGAAGAGGTCGAACCTGTTGCAGTCAAGATGGCAGAAGTCGACCGCATCCCCCTGGTCGCAACTACGATGGATCTTGACCAGATTGTCCAGTTACTGAGAAAATACAGTCAATACTATGCCAGGGAATAAACTCCCTGAATTCTGATGCCCTGAAACACTCAAAAACAGGTGGAAATAATGACTATTGGAATCGTATCTTACGGTGCTTATGTCCCCCGATACCGTATAAAAGTTGAAGAAATTGCCCGGGTCTGGGGTGATAATGCAGAGGCTCTTAAAAGTGGCCTTATGGTATACGAAAAATCCGTGCCTGACATTGATGAAGACACAGCAACTATAGCTGTGGAAGCGGCAAGATACGCGATGGCAAGAAGCGGGGTTGATCCAGAGAGAATTGAAGCGGTATACACTGGCTCGGAGAGTCACCCCTATGCTGTAAAACCAACAAGCACAATTGTGGCCCAGGCTATAGGAGCGACCCCAAATATGACTGCAGCAGACTTCGAATTTGCATGTAAGGCAGGGACAGCCGCAGTTCAGGCTTGTATGGGACTGGTAAGTTCAGGGATGATCGATCTGGGCATGGCTATAGGAGCCGATGTTTCCCAAGGAGCCCCAGGTGATGCCCTTGAGTATACTGCAGCTGCAGGTGGAGTTGCCTGCCTCATCGGGAGAAATGAATCCCAGCTTGCTGCAATTATTGAAGGCACTTATTCTTTTACAACTGATACCCCTGATTTCTGGAGAAGAGAAGGAATGCCTTACCCTGAGCACGGAGGCCGTTTTACAGGAGAACCAGGCTACTTCAAGCACGTGACTAATGGCGCAAAAGGTCTCCTGGAAAAACTCGGGACAAAGCCTGAAGATTATGATTATGCGGTTTTCCACCAGCCAAACGGAAAATTCCCGACCAAAGCTGCAAAAACCCTGGGTTTCACTAAGGCTCAGACTGCTCCAGGACTTGTAGTTCCAAAAATCGGGAACACGTATTCAGGTTCCTGTCTTATGGGAATTGCTGCAACTCTGGACCAGGCAAAGCCAGGGGACAGGATTTTTGCGACTGCCTTCGGGTCAGGTGCAGGGTCTGATGCTTTTAGCATAACAGTTACAGATAGAATCGAGGAAATCCGAAATAGGGCTCCGACAGTTTCCGAACTGATTAAAGATCCTATATATATTGACTATGCAAGATACGCCAAACATAAAGGGAAGATCCGCCGATCATGAAAACGGAGTGAAGAATATGAGAGACGTAGCAATTATCGGAGTAAAGAATACAAAGTTCGGAGAACTCTGGGGAAAGTCCCTTAGGGATATAGTGGTAGAAGCTGGGGCTGGAGCGCTCGAAGACGCAGGCGTTGGTGGAAAAGAAATCGACTCCCTCTACGTAGGAAACATGAGCGGAGGCCGATTTATTGATCAGGAGCATATCGGGGCTCTTATCGCAGATTATTCAGGGCTTTCCAAAAATCTGCATGTCCCAGCTACCCGAGTTGAAGCTGCCTGTGCATCGGGCGGGCTTGCCTTGAGGCAGGCCATCATGGCTGTAGCTTCCGGCTATAACGATATCGTGATTGCAGCAGGAGCAGAAAAAATGACTGATATCGGCTCTGAGGAGGCATCTTCAGCGCTTGCAGCCGCAGCTGATCGGGAGTGGGAAGGGATGGCAGGGGCAACTTTTCCCGGGCTTTATGCAATGATTGCAAGGTTGCACATGCACAGGTATGGGACTACCAGCGAACAGCTTGCTGAAGTTGCCGTAAAGAATCACAAAAATGGCTCTTTTAACCCCATTGCCCAATATAAAAACAGAATCACTGTGGACGATGTGTTGAACTCTATAATGGTAGCTGATCCTTTGCATATTTTTGACTGTTCTCCAATAACGGACGGCGCTTCAGCCGTTGTGCTTGCCCCAGCGGATATTGCGCACAAGTATACGGATACTCCTATTTATATCAGGGCAACCGCTCAGGCAAGTGACACGATTGCACTTCATGACCGACGCGATATAACAACCCTTGATGCAACCGTGGTGGCTGCAAAGAGGGCCTATTCCATGGCAAAACTGAGGCCTGAAGACATCGACCTTGTGGAAGTGCATGACTGTTTCACAATTGCTGAGATTTGCGCAATTGAGGATCTCGGGTTTGCAGAAAAAGGAAAAGGCGGAATTGTCACAGCAAACGGGGAAACCGCAATGGGTGGCAGGATTCCTGTCAATACATCCGGCGGCCTCAAAGCCTGCGGACATCCAGTGGGAGCAACAGGCATAAAGCAGGCTGTAGAAATCGTAAACCAGCTGCGCGGAGAAGCAGGCAAGCGTCAGGTTGAAGGCGCAAAGTACGGCATGACCCATAATGTAGGAGGGTCAGGAGCTACGGCAGTAGTGCATATTTTCTCGAGGGAGAGGTGAGATCCGATGTCTTCCGTTCCAAGATTCTGGAGAAATCTCGGCAGCAGGTATAACCTTGAAGGTACTCGCTGTAAAGAATGCGGGGAGAATTTCTATCCGCCGCGCAATTTCTGCGTAAACTGCAGGCGTGTAGGCCAGATTGAGCCTTACAAGTTCAAAGGCACTGGTGAAATAATATCCTATACAATAATCCATACAGCCGCTGAAGGTTTTGAAGACCAGGCCCCTTACACCCTTGCAATAATCCAGCTTGACGAAGGTCCCCGCCTGACCTCGCAGGTAATTGGCGATCCTGAAAAAATTCACATTGGAATAAGGGTAAGATCCGTATTCCGCAAACTCGGGGAAGACGGTGAACGCGGTATGATTTACTATGGCACCAAATTCGTTCCTGCAGATTCATAAAAGATCCGGATTTTCCGGATTCCATTTTTTTAGCGTTTATTTCCGGACTTTATTTTTTTAGGTTTGTGTTTAAAAATGTAAGCACTATAATATCTCACCCGATTTTTACTTCACGGGGGCGATTTGATGAGGGTAAAAATTGCGATGGCATTGATGTCTGTTATCTTTATGTTTGTGGTCGCAATTATATCCAACGTATCCCATTTGCTGCCTGGTAGCGATGAAGCTGTCCTTCTTGAATTAATGAGCACTATCTCTCTTTTCGGTTCTGTACTTTTCTTATTGGATACAAGAAAAGTACTACCCAGATGGTATCTGACAGTCCCGTTTTGTATTTCGCTATTTTTACTGGTTCTTGTAAGTTTTTGGCAAGTTAATGGTAAAGAATTTCTTAGTGGCTACAGGTATCTCGTAACACCTCTCGTGATAACACTTCTGGCGTTACTGTCCCCATTCTCGTTACTGGTCTTTTTATCTTTACATAGACATCCATACTCGATGAAAGCATATCTTGCAGTATCATCTATAGCGAGCATTATTTCCATATTTTCCCTTCTCTTTGCAGTCTGGGAACTTTCATCAAGGCACTCATACGAAGCGTCTTTTAGTAACGGTTTCATAGCAATTCATTTCCTTTACTGGCTAATTGTGATGCCTATTGTAGGATTAAGTTTTTTGCATCATGCAATAAAGTAAAGAAATACCAGGGTTGTGTCAAGTCCATCGGGGTGGATAATTTCATGAATTCGACAATCGCTGGAAAATTTTTATCGCCAGTATACTTATTACCAGTAGACCTGGTAAAGCCTCCGCAAACAAATACTATATATCATTTTTAGTGCAAGTGTTTATCAAGCAAGTGTTTAACCAATTTAAACGAACTTAACCGGAGATGCCTGAAAACTATGATTGAAATCGAGGTCAAGGTCAGAGTAGACCATTCAAAAGCTCGCTCCATCCTTAAGAATATAGGAGCAACAAAAATTGGGGTTGAAAACCAGTCCGACATTTATTTTGCAGCTCCTCACAGGGATTTCGCAAAAACCGACGAAGCGCTCAGGATTCGTTCCCTGAACGATCAGGCAGTGCTGACCTATAAAGGCCCCAAACTCGATGGGATCTCCAAAACCCGGGAAGAATTCGAAACTCCAGTAGACGAAGTAACTACAATACAAATACTGCGTGCTCTAGGTTTCTCCGAAGCCGGAGTTGTCCGCAAAAAAAGGGACGTTTTCAGGGCAGGAGAAATTACTGTCTGCCTCGATGCCGTTGAAGGGCTCGGGGAATTCCTTGAAGTCGAAATCGTGGCTGAAAACGAAAAAGAGCTCGAAACTTCAAGGGCAAAGTTATTTGAATTGCTAAAACAGTTTGGTGCCGGGGAAAAGGATTCTATTAGGACTTCTTACCTTGAGATGGTACTGGAAAAAATAAAGGTTAAAGGTTAATACATCTGGTAGATGTATGTATCAATTTTTCAACATTTTTCGTACTACTCTTTTTTAAGCAATTTCTTGTAAAAGAGTCAATCTTAAGCTGAAGAAAGGGATATAGCATTTGATATTATAATATTGTCTTAATTTGGAAACCCCGGAAATACAGCCGGATAAAAATTTCAGGTGGGTATGGAGGCATGAAGGATATAGAAGATTTAATACAGAAAGCTGTGGAACTGCAACGTAACGGGCTTGTAACCAGCCAGATCGCCGACGAACTCAACGTTTCAAGGGAAACCGTTGTCTGGCTTTTAACCCGTTCAAAAAAAGAAGAAATAACTCCCGCTCCAAAAGATATTTCTGTAAACTGGAACAGCATAGGGAAAAGTGCTAATCGTCTCCACAACATTTCGCTTGCACTCTGCGACATGGTGCTCGAGACCTTGGAAAAAATAAATACCGAAGTAGATGTGGTTGTTGGCGTTGCAGCCAATGGTATTCCTCTGGCAAGCATGATGGCATATGAACTGGGTACAGATTTAGCTATCTATCATCGTAAGGGACTTGAGATCGTCAATCCAGACCACAAAGGAACCATAAGCAGGAATTTTGGATCCGTTGCCGGCAAAAACTGCGTTATCGTGGATGATGTTATTACCACAGGTTCAACCAGTATGGAAGTTATTGAGCAGCTTAGAGAAATGGATGCAAAACCAAGACTTGTAGTGGTACTGGTCGACAAAAAAGGTGCAGATACAATTTTTAATGTCCCGATTAAGTCTCTTGTAAGAATTGTACGTTTGGACTGAAAATACTTGATATCGCGTTAATCCTCAAGGATTCAACTATTTTGAATAATTGTCCTTGAAGTCTAAATCGTAGCTGAAAACGAAAAAAAGCTCGAAACTTCAAGGGCAAAGTTATTTGAATTACTAAAACAGTTTGGTGCCGGGGAAAAGGACTCTATCCTGACTTCTTACCTTGAGATGGTACTGGAAAAAAGGATTAATTCTCTGTCGATGTATGTAGTAATCTTTCAACGTTTCTCGCGCCAATCTTCGTATCATTCTTTTATCTAAATTTTGCATAAAATCTTCTTCTACAGTTTTTATTGTTTTCTTCTTATGTATACGATTGTCCCAATCATTACTGCAATTACACTTACAGGATTCATGAAAGGAGTAGTGTTTGATTTCTGAGAATTGGATTCTCCATTCTGCGTACCTACTGTTCCCGCCTTTTCTGTCATTCCAGTGTCATCTGTCATTCCAGTGTCATTTGTCTTATTTACTATCTGATCTTTTCCCTTCCACTTACTCTGAGCTTTCAATGCCTCGATTACTGTATCTTTATCTGAAATAGGGTGTTTTCCCAAAAAGCCAAGAGACATATGAAAAACTCCTTTATCGGGTCTTTGGTCCTTTAACATAAGGAGTACGGATTCATTCTTAGTAAACTCTGCCTCGTCTTCAGTAGAGGCATTGGCCCCTATGTTAGTCCTTACTATTATGGTTTTTGTTAGTAGAGGATTATAGAGCCATTCTTTAACTGTAATTGTGTTATTCGTGTAATAGTCAGCTACATTAATCTCACTTACTGTGCCAATAACAATACGATCAGAGTTGTTTATCTGGTACGGAATTTCGGCAGCTTCTGGAGTAAATAAGGCTGCTGCGAGGTTTGGAACTAAAAGAAGCAATATAAATGTAAAGAGTATCGGAAACAAACTTAGGCGTTTCATCAAAATTCCAGCCCACACAAAATAGCAAAGAGCCATCGTTAGTTCTTCCTTTTTAAGTATACGACTGCCCCGATCATTACTGCAAACACACAGACAGAACTCATGAAAGGAGTAGTGTTTGATTTCTGGGTCTGATTGGAATTTTCTTCCTGCTTGCCTGTTGTTCCTGCGTTCTCTGTCATTCCGGTATTATTTGTCTGATTTTCTGTTTGATTTCCTTCTTGCTTGTCTACTGTTCCAATATTCTCTACCACTTCGGTCTCGTTCTTTTTATTTCCGGTTTGGTTTTCTTCCGGCCATTTTCCCTGAGCTTTTAGCTCCTCAATTACTGCATCTCTATCTGCAGCCGGGTGTTTTCCTGGAAAGCCGAAAGTCACACTGAAAAGCTGTTTATCTAGATCTACATTTTTTAACATTATAAGTGCGGATTCTTTCTTAGTAAACTCGGCCTCATCTTCAACCCATAAGTTGGCTCCTATTTTAGATTTCACTTTTATATTCTTTACAGGTAGAGGATTATAGAGCCATTCTTTAACTGTAATAGTATAAATTGTGTAGCTACGATATATGTCAATCTTGCTAACCGTACCAATAACTATTCGGTCAGAGTTGTTTATTTGATACGGAATTTCAGCAGTTTTTTCATCTAACATGGCTGCTGCAAGGTTTGGAATCAGAAGAAGTAGTATAAGCGTAAAAAGTATCGAAAACAAATTTAGGCGTTTCATCAAAATTCTCCTGTTCTTTATTACAACGGGAGCGCAGAGGGTCACGAATACCCCATTCTTTAGATTGGGGATGAAGTGAACCCTCGCCTCTTCGTTTTTCTCTTTGAATATCTAAACCATAGCTTCCTTTTATAGAGACAGTAGATCGGATAGGAAA
>DATMYS010000422.1:0-4351 GCA_035560835.1 Methanosarcina sp. | reverse complement strand
GCATCCTGCAACATTTCTAGCAGCTTTTTTCGTTGGGCTCTTCTTTCGGGGGTAATTCTCCTCTTCGCCATAATTAAAACCTCCAAGTGATGCTCTTATTCTACATCTCTTGGAGGTTTACACAATATCTGAAACAGTCTCACAATTCTCATAGGCACATCCTTTCTGCTATTGGTGTACATTTTTTACTCAAGAAACATGCCGGCCCTGTCTGCGAGCAGGTAGCAGCGCCGTAAGGTTCGTTAGCAACTATTTCTCTTATTTTCGCTTCTGAAAATTAATTCTTCCCAAAAAAGCCTGTCGACTTCATTGTCGACAGGCCAAATTTGTTTATGAGTTAGTTTCTAAATCATTGCTATCATTATTGAATGTTGACAGTGCGGGCTTCACTATTCCAGTTAACCGTAGCTCCAAATGCCCTGGCAACCCAACTCAGAGGCAAACATCTACGCCCGTTGCTGATTTCTGGTACTACGTCCATGGACAGGTTCATGTTATTTACCGAAATCGTGTTGCTGTCCATGGTCAGCTGCACCACCCTGGTGCCTTTGGTCAAAGTAATTGTTTGATTGGCATCATCCCAAACGACATCGGCATCAGCCATACCCAGGCAATAAGCCACGTTAATAATAGGGAGCAAGGTGCGGCTGTCTTTAATATAAGGAGCTACTTCAGTAAGCTGATTCACCCCATCCACCTGATAGTTTAGGGAACCGATGGTGAAAGTGGCTTTCGGGTTAGCTGTGAAGCTCAGGATACTGCCATAAGAGGTTCCATTATCGTTGGTTGCGTAAGCTTTGAAAAAATATGTGGTACCAGCATTCAAAGCGGTTAAATTATAGCTGAAGCTTTCCCCTTTATCGATATTTGAACCGAATGTAACTTTGGTTTCGGGATATGTGTTGGTTCCATAATAGAATCCATAGGAAGTAATGGCGGAATCCCCGTCCGAAGTAATTTCTCCGTTCAACCTAGCATAATTAGTGCCAATAGCAGCAGCACTAGCGGTGGTTACAGTCGGGGAAACCTCTGTTTTATCGGTGGTAAAGCTGTTCACGCTTCCATAGTCCGTTCCTACTGAGTTCCGGGCATAGGATTTAAAATAATATTGAGTACCCGCTTGCAGATTGGTTAATTTGTAGTCATAAAAATTATCTGCGTTAATACTACTTCCAACTTTTACCTGGGTCGGGCATGAGGATGTGGTTCCATAATAGAATCCATATTCAGTGATACTGGTATCGCCGCTCGCCATAATGTCGCCATTCAGCATAGCGGTGTTATTCTCAATGCTGCTAGCACTGTTAGTAATCACCGTTGGTGCAGTAATACTAGCTGCCGCCGAAGATGGCCAGCACAATTGGGGTATCAGGGCAAGAGCCATAATCAACATTAATCCTGAAAATTTTACATTACGCAGTTTAGTCATATTTTCTCCTCCAATTTTTAATCAATTTAAGTCTCTTATATTCTTGTTACTGCAAGACAGTCCTTAAGACTTAAGCTCAAATGTGTTACAAGATGTACCCAGCGAAGAAGTGATTTTCTTGTCATCGACAGGTCGTACTTCAATGCTCTCGGCTTTGCAACTGTGGCCGTCATTGTGTTTACAGGCACTTACCATACATTTTGAAATTTTACATGACACTTTTGATTTCACCTCCTTGCTTATTGAAGCTGTCTTAAATGACAGCTTCAGCTAATTCTTTTTCCAGCACTTTCAACTCTCTGTCTTTGTGTTGCAGCGACATTATATAATCGTCGATCAACTCCAAGTTAAAAGCCTGTTTAAGCTGAGTTTTATTGAAATATATTTGGTTCTCGTAATACTTTGTTTGTGCTGGAGAAACTTCAGCGAGAACTATATGGTTGGGTCTACGGCCTAGGTTATGAGCAAACTCCGATAATGTTTCGGCTATCACTTTTAACTTTTCTTGTATGTCGGTAAACTCTTTATCCACCATTTCTTTACGGCGCATTACTGACTTGCGATTTTCTTGCTCCATTTAGCATCTCCTTATATGAAGACTATTTAAAGATTGGCAACGAATCGGTTCTGGTTAAGACTAAACTGTAATTAGCGTGCTTACTCGAACCTGGTGGCAGCCTTGTTAAAGGAATCTCTCATATGATTCCAAGAATGATCCAGCCCTTCCTTGAGATCCCCCCAGGCATCGTCGCTCGACGTTTTCAGCTCCTGTAGTTTGGCTTGCATCGATGTCTGCTTGGCATGTAAGGATTCAATCTGATCGTAATAACCCTGCCTGGTATCTGCGGCTGCCTGATCCGCCCTGGCCTTCAATTTATCAATGCCAGCGCCCCATTCGCGGAGTTGGGCCTCCATATTGCCTTGATATTCCTCTCTATTCTCCATGCTGTTCCTCCTTTTCAATAGATCTTTTATTTATTTCAAAACTCTTATGAGTTTTAATCTTTCATTTTGCTTGGGTTACTGCAATTGATTCCTTCCCCGGTCATACATAACCTACTCAGTTCAAATACTTGGCCAGTGTCTTGCTAAATTTCTTACTCAAGTCGTTTTCCGGGCGCTATTGCAAAACCATATAACCTACCAGGATATTTAGCTGGAAGAATTTACTTAGCATCGAACAGATTCAAGCTTCCGCCCCTCTCAAAAAGAGAGAGAACAAGAAGGCGTGTTTACTGTACAACATCAATATCAAAACACGGTACGTATATTACAGCCAACTTTAAGCATTAGCACGGTGTTAGTGCTTGCTAGCCAGCTTTTTTACCTTATATATTGTTTTGAACGCTTACGTGGAGAAAATTGAAAGAAGATTCTGCGGATGGTCATTCATGCTTTTTAAATATACCCCTCTTGTTCCAGATGGGTTGCGTGAAAAATAGAAGTAAATAAGAAGATATGAAAAGGGAGAGGAATAATTGACATTTTTTACCTATTTTTATTATACGCCTTATTTAATGAAATGTATACTGCTGATATTGCTCGGTCTTTGAATGCTATCCTCTTATGAGTTGTGCGAATATATTATCGATAAATATATTCTTTAGGATAATAACTGCAGCCTTAGATAAGACAAGCTTTGGAAATTAATGCTATTATTAAGATGGGATTTAACTTCTAATGGGGATGCTGGTATGTTTTTGGGAGCCGTTAGGAGGGAGTAAAAATGACAAGGCAAGTTGCCGTTTTTTGGGATTTAGACAACATTTATTGGGGATTATCGAATTTCTACGGGGCAAATACAGAAGAAATGACCTTGCACATGATAGACAAAATATGGGATATCTATAAAGATGATAAAGTAAGAATATTTAATGCCTATGCAGATTTTGAGAAAGTTCCAAGAATACAGACTGAAATTCAAAAAAAAAGGGTTACTACAAAACACGTTTTTAGTAGCAAGTATCGAAACAATATGATTAGAAATACCGGCGACATTGAATTGAGCCTGGATGCTCTAGAAACGCTCATTAAAATTCCTGAAATAGATTGTTATGCTATTACATCGGTTGATAAAGATATGATTCCTTTACTAAATAGAGTGAAATACTATGGGAAAAGTGTTCATTTATTTTTTTTAGAGGCATTTACTGCAGCGGATAATTCGTTATTGGATTATGCAGATGAAGCTGTATCGCTTGAATCGCTGTTAGGTTTGGATCCGATAAAAATTGACTCAATAGATATAGAATCACTTGTTCTTCAAGGTGTTTCTTTAGTGAAGAGTTTTTATCTGAGAAATAAACAAAAACCCAAAATGTATCTCGGGAGGGAATTCTTTATTACGGAAGCCATGACGGTCCTAAAAATCACCAGGCAAAATGCCGTTGATCTATTAGAATTGTGCTTAAATAACGGTTGCTTATCTACTGCTCTCACTGAAGGCAACCATGAAAAAATAATTGTTCCTGTGGCAGTTGAAAAGGTAATAGTTGAAGCAGTCGCACAAATTACTTCGAATGGAAAATCTAAGTGAGATAAGTCCGGTAAACCTTCAGGGTTCAAGACACGTAAACTTTGATTTCATCTACGTCCTTGATGCCCCAATCATCAAGGTATGCCTAGAATCTATTGAGACATCTTAGGTCCCTCTCAATTTCATCAATGAAAATCCCAATTTATCCGCTCTTGACAAAAGACGTAAATGCGATTTCTAGTTGTAGAAACATAATTGGAACATTGGTGTTATTATTAAGGTGTTAGTTTACTGCTGATAAGGATTAATATGGGAAATCGTTAGGGGGAAGTAAGAATGGCAAGGCAAGTGGCTGTTTTTGGGGATTTAGATAATATCTACTGGGGATTATCAAATTTCTATGGCGCAAATACAGAAGAAATGACCTTACATATAATAGATAAAAT
>DATMYS010000421.1:0-5846 GCA_035560835.1 Methanosarcina sp. | reverse complement strand
ATGCGGTTAGGAGACATTAAATTAGGAGAACTGGAAGGTAATTTATCTGTTGTCAGCAACACAGTAAACGCGATAAACGCACCTTCTCTTAATATAAAATCTAAAGGACCAGTCAGAGTTCATGGAAATATTTTCAAATCAACGCTCAGAAACCTGGGTCAGAGCAATGGAGAAGAAGGCAGTACAGTAAATATCGAATCACCTGAAAAACAGATCATTTTCACTGATAATTTCTGCTATAGTCACAGCATTAGAGGACCTGTAAACGATAATTATGTTTATTTGATAGGTATAAAGGGTAGAAATACAATTTTCAGCAATAATAACTGTGATTTCGCAGCAGAATCCTATGAAGTGGAGCAGGTAACAACACATGTATATATTCATATTCCACCTGAATCCAATCTTTCTGCCACTGTTATAGGGAATAGATGTGATGAGAGTATAAAACATAAGAGATTTTTCTCCATATTTGCTGGCGAAATGCCAGAGTTCCCTGCAGATAAACAATCAATACTCCTCGGGAATGTAACTCAGAATGTGATAAAGCCCGAGCCGCAAAATCTTAACCTGCAGAGGTAACTATTTTTTAGCACAGGTGAGACACTTGGAGCGGCAGCTAGTAGCAGAACCAGGCACACCAGAAGCAAAAATTAATGATTACAGTCCGTCTGGCTTCAGCCATAAACCTCGTTTTCCAACCCGTGGACTTTTATATCCCGAAAAAAACCTGAGTAATAAACCCAAACTTTATCCGGCAAAGCTGCAGACGAAACTTGCAGTCAGCAAGCCCGGAGACCCTTACGAACAGGAAGTTGATAGGGTTGCAGAGCATGTAATGAGGATGCCAAAGCCATCGTTTTCTCCTACAGAGTTCTCTAAGATTCCAGTTTTTCCTAATCAAGTACAGAGAAAATACTCGAATTCTTGCAAGCAAAAGCCTGACTTTCATTCTTCAGGATCTTCAGTTGATAGAATACTGGAACCTCAGAGAACTACAGGGAATCAGTCAGTCCAGAGGCTGATAAAGTCAGGTGTTTTACAGGCTAAATTTAGAATCGACCAGCCTGGTGATATCTACGAACAGGAAGCTGACAGGGTAGCGGATCAGATAATGAAAAAGCCGGCTCCTGTTCTCCAGCGTAAGTGTACGAAATGTGGTGAGGACAAAAAAAAGATTTTGCAGGCTAAAGAGTTGCCTGGACAAGTATCAACAAGTCGAGAACAAGATGTTCCTCCAATCTTCCACGAGGTACTAAGCTCTCCTGGTCAGCCGCTAGAAGCGGAAAAGCGTGCGTTTATGGAGCCACGTTTCGGGCATGATTTCAGCGGAGTACGGGTACATACAGATGCGAAAGCAGCGGAAGCGGCGCGGGCGGTGAACGCTAGAGCGTTCACTTATAAGAATAATGTAGTATTTGGACATGGGCAGTATGCCCCCGAGACAAATGAAGGACGTCAACTGCTGGCTCATGAATTGACACACGTTATTCAGCAAAGTAGTTTTAACCTGATACAGCGCGATGTAGCTGGTAAAGAATCATTTAAATGCTTGAAATTTGCAGGTGATGCTAAACTAAAAGCGTGTCTTAATGATAAAGACCGTCTAAAGCCCAGTGATAAGGGCCAATCAGTCCAAAAAGTTCAAGAAGCTCTTATAGACAACGGGATTTCTGTAGGACCAAAAGGAGCTGATGGAACGTTCGGGAAAGATACTGGTCAGGGTGTTATCGCATTTAAAAAGAAGCATCATTTAGGCTTCGATCAATATCCTGATGTGGGTCCTGGAACTATGAGAAAACTTGACGATCTTTGCACCGGGGGGTTGACATCAGTGCCACCTACTCCAGCAGTTCCACCTGCTCATGGAATTAGTTGTACAAATGCACAGGATAATGCACCTTCGCCTACTCATGGAATTAGTTGGACGAATGCACAGGATAATGCACCTCCGCCTACTCCAAAACTATCTTCTAAATGCACCCTTCCCCGTCTCCTGGGGACTGGGCGAACAGGATGCGGGTCGGGCACGGACTTCACTCACTTTGATTTTCCCAGCATCTCTCTCACCTCCGAGCTCAAACTGGCCTCCTGGGCTGCAATCCACCCACCGCCCGGCTTACGTTCCCTTCGCTCTCTTATCACCAATACTGAGTGTGAGGCCGAGATGGACAGCATGTTAACTATAGCCGCTGGAATAGCTGGCCACGCCGCCTTCTCTAGGTTTGTCGCAGGCACGGGCGGCACAGAGATCCTTGGTGCTACAAGCACGCTAGGCGCATTGGCCTTGAAGTCTCCCTCGTTCCAAGAGACTAAGCAGAAAGTCCAGGCAGACATCACGGCTCAAATCGCAAAAATGGTGCCAACTGGCGTGCTGGATCCTTGCGCTTTGTCAGTGATACCTTCACAAACAAACTTCGAGTTCGGAAAAGACAGTTTGGTACTCTATGCAGTAATAGGCGGCACCCAAGGAGAAAAATTAGAGATCACAGGTTTCACCTTAAACTCTCCGAAGCGCAGTTACTGCATCAATTTGAGGTTCATTATCTGCGACAACTTTGGCGTGGACGAGGCCGATCTGTATGCCTCAGGCCTTTTCCCCTTCTGGGTACTCCAGCACGAGCGCAGTGCGACTCGGTATTCCCCCTTCATTAACGAGTTAAATCTCCCTGTAACGATGTGTGGGAATTTTTGAGACGTACCCCCGAAATCATCGGTCTTGCTGAACCTGGCGGGTTTTCTCGATAAAAGGTTCATACAAATACACGTGTCTCTGTTCACCTTTGCTCATGTGCAGTTCCTTTTCTCGTTGGCAAATATGTTTTCGGACAGCAGTTAACAAGATGTTATAGGGTGATGAATCTCTAATTTTATCTTATAAAATTCTGTAGATGTAAATAACGTCTCTTTTTGATTTTACCATCATACAACTCTTTTTCCATTGAATGTGATCCAAAATTTAAGTTTATCTTTAGAAGTAACACCCTGAAGCAAGTTACATAGCAACATTCAACCTGAAAAACTTCAATGACAACTCATATCAAAAGTGGCACTATACAGAGTACATCACAGTTATGCACTTTCAAGTACGTCGATAATAAGCCGGACTTTACTGTCAAGCATAGGTGAACTAAATGGAGCGACAGCTAGTCACAAAGCCAGGTACACCAGAAGCAAAAACCAATGATTACAGGCCGTCTAGCCTCAGCTATGAACCTCATTTTCAAGTTCGTGGATTTTTACATTCTAGAAAAAACCTGAGTAATAAACCCAAACTTTCTCCGACAAAGCTGCAGACGAAACTTGAGGTCAGCCAGCCCGAAGACTCTTACGAGCAAGAAACTGACCAAGTAGATGAGCAGGTAATAAGGATACCGGAGCCCTCAGTCTCCTCGATAGAGTTCTCTAAGATTTCTGTTTTTCCTGATCAAGTACAGCGGAAATGCTCGAATTTTTGTGCTCCTCATACAGGTTTTAATTCTCCAGGACTTCATTCTGAAAGAATATTACAGTCTCAGATAACTGCAGATAATAAGGCAGTGCAGAGATTGATCAAATCAGGAGCTTTACAGGCAAAACTTAGAATCGGCCAGCCTAACGACATTTACGAACAGGAAGCTGATCGGGTTGCTGAACAGATAATAAAAATGCCGAAGCCTATTATCCAAAAGCAAACAAATTTTGAAGAAGAAAAAGAGGAAAGCTTCAAGACTAAACTTTCAGTTAATCATATAACCCCACTGGTTCAACGGCAGGTTGAAGACGAGAACGAGGAAAAACCTATAAAAAGAAAAGAAGCCGGTCAAAATTTTGAAGTTTCTTCAGATATCCACACTATGATAAACTCTCTGCAAGGAGGAGGCCAGCCTTTACCCGACCAGGTGCGTAGCTATTTTGAGCCGAGATTTGGACAAGACTTTGGCCATGTACGGGTGCATACGGACTCGAATGCAGTACTTGCAGCCCGTGCAATAAATGCGAAAGCATTTACAATAGGGAATGACGTGGTGTTTGGAGCAGGACAATATGCGCCGAATGAGGTTGAAGGGAGAAGGCTTCTTGGGCATGAATTAACTCATGTTATCCAGCAAGGAGGCACGAGAAATTCGATTAGTTCAAAAGAGGAATCTAATAAGAAATTGAGCTGGGGGGAGAGACAAAAGAAGTGGTTAAGCGAGAAAGCTGAAAAAGCAAAGGAGCTATTATTTGAGACTGCGCTGAGTGCAGCCGGAGTGCCCAAAGAACAGATGATGGGCCTGATTAAAAAAGCAGGGAGTGCTATTCGGGAAATTTATGAAAACCCAGGTCGCTTCCTTAGTACATTAATAAAGGCTGTGGGGCAAGGCTTCACCCAGTTCAAAGATAGAATCGGTGAGCATCTGAAAGCCGGATTCGTGGGCTGGCTGTTTGGTACTATGTCAAAGACAGGTATTGTGTTGCCCAAAGATTTTAGTCCTGAGTCTATTTTATCACTTGTGCTGCAGGTGCTGGGAATCACTGCAAGCTTCATCAGGCAGAAATTTGTTAAGATTGTTGGCGAAAAGAACGTACAGAGATTCGAAAAAGCCTGGCAGGTTCTATCCACGTTGATGAACGAAGGTATTGGCGGTCTCTGGAAAATGCTGAAGGAGCACCTTGGCAATTTGAAAGAGATGGTCATAGATCAAATCAGGAATTGGGTCATCACCGAGATCATCAAATCTGCAGTGATGAAAGTCGTCAGCATGTTCAACCCGGTTTCTGGATTGATAACAATAATCAAGACTATCTACAATGTGATCAAATTCCTGATTGAGCGTGCCAGACAGATAAAAGATCTTTTTGCAGTTATCGTTGAATCAGTAGTAGAATTGGCAATGGGGAGTATCTCCAATGCTGCAAACAAAATCGAGCAGGCACTTGCTCGTTTAATCCCTATCGCTATCGGTTTTCTGGCCAGCCTTCTGGGCATAGGCGGCATTACTGATAAGATCAAGGAAATTATTAAGCGCGTTAGTTCTACGGTGGACAAGGCGATTGATAAGGTTGTCGAAAAAGCAGTCAAGCCTTTTGTAAAGAAGTTGAAGGGATTTTTAGAGAAAGGAAAAGAAAAAGTGATTGGAGCGGGGAAAGCAGTAGCGCAAGTCGGGTTGCCGAAAGATCCGAAAGAGAGGGTAAGACTTGCAGCAAAGGCAGCAGTATCAGCAGCTAAAAGGTTAACCGGGAGAGTTACTCCAGCATTATTGAATCCTGTACTTTCTGTAATAAAAGTGAGATACGGGCTTACAGCTATAAAGCCCTATAAGAAAGATGGAACCTGGTGGGTGAAGGCGACCATTAATCCCGAGGTCGATCAGGATCTCGGTGTTCCTTCCGAGGGAGCAAATAAAGAACTCGAAGAATATGTTGTAGGCTGTCATCCAGCTGGACCACCTAAAGGCAGTGAATCAGCTGAACCACCTAAAGGTGAATCGCATCATGTACCTCAAAAAGTTCTTTTAAAATGGATTGGTGAGATATATATAATTGCAGGTAAAGCTACTTTTAATTCGGCTCTTACAGAAAAAGGCGAAAAATGTATCAAAGATGCAGAACGTGGTGATAATTTATCAGCAATTTGGATCTCGGAAAAATCTCATAAAATCATTCATAAACCATCAGACAAGGAGCCAGAAGAACTTGAAAAAGTAAGAAAGGAGATCTTAGTTGCAACGAAAAAAGGTAAGTTATCAGCAAAAGCGTATGCATCTACAGTTACAAGATCTGTCTATGGAAGGATTTTCAATGTTGATAGCGGTAAGGTAAAAGATAAGGATAAAATGAACACTGAGGTATACAAAAGGATACAATATGCTGATCTAAAATAT
>DATMYS010000420.1:0-2119 GCA_035560835.1 Methanosarcina sp. | reverse complement strand
CAATTATACAATATAGCGGGTTATTTAACATAATGTCTCTGGCTGATGGTGTAAAACTGTCTTTAGTAGCTGCAGCCTGCACGTTAGTACTTGTAATTGTACCAGAAAACATAATTCACATTAAACTTGATTTTGCGTCGAAATATTCCCCGATATGGATTTTTATATTTTACCTATTCTTGAAAGACGAAACGAAAAATAATATTTTACCCTGGTACTTTTTAATGATTTATGCGACAGCTGGAATTTTGATCCTTGAAGCAGTTAATTCTTTCAATAGTGTGATGTAATTACTAACGCACCATGTAATTAATTATCATGTTATCAATCTGTTTTACCTCCCGAAACGGAACTAGGGAGGACGGAGCTCTTTTCGCTCACTTCGTTTGCTCAAGAGAGCCAAATTATGGGCAAGAGAATCTGATTTTTAACTCACTCAGGGACTAATTTACCCAAATTTTGTTTTGGATCACCCAGCGGGTGTAACAGCAATCCATTTCAAAAAAGGCTTGAACGCAAACTTTTTGAGAAAAGGTTTGATCGAAAACACCCTGAAAGCGGCGTGATCAACCGGCGCAACGGTTGCAGCACAACGGTTGCGGCTCAACACTTGCGTTCAAGAGGGCTAACTTATCCTAATTTTGCTTATGGAGTCTCAATTGAAGTACTAAAATCGGCATGCATAATTTACAAATTTTGCAGGAACGAATGAAATAAAGATTTGGAAAATTTATAATATTTTACAATCTAACCAAGAAATTTGTCTCTTAGCTGTTGCTTCTCTATCCTCTCCACCAATTCCAATAACTTTAAAAGCAATGCCTATAATCAAAATATGAATTTTAGCGACGACAAATTGGGGTTACAATTCCTGGTTTGTTTCCTGATAAAGCCGGGCTATTTTCCGGGCTTTTGACTTTAGAAGCTTTACGAGAGATTAAAATGGAACTTGACGAAGTCATAATCACACGGGCAATTTTTGATGAGTATTCCAAAACTTTCCTCGACTACACGGAAATTGATGTGGCACTTATAGGAGGAGGGCCTGCGAATTTGGTGGCTGCAAAATATCTTGCAGAAGCAGGGGCAAAGGTTGCTATTTACGAGCAGAAGCTGTCACTAGGGGGCGGCATGTGGGCTGGAGGCATGATGTTCCCTCGTATCGTTGTACAGGAGGAGGCTTGCCGTATCCTTGACGACTTCGGGATCAGGTATAAAGAGTACCAGCCCGGATACTACGTGGCAAATTCAGTAGAGTCTGTCGGGAAGCTGATTTCAGGTGCGACTTCAGCCGGGGCTGAGGTTTTTAACCTTGTGAGCTTTGAGGATGTCATGATCCGGGAAAACGATAGGGTTACCGGAATCGTCATCAACTGGGGGCCTGTAACGGCACAGCATCTGCATGTCGACCCTCTCATGATCCGCACAAAACTCGTAATTGACGGAACAGGACATGATGCTGTTGTATGCAATACAATTCTCAGGAAAATTCCCAATGCAAAAATCGGAAACCTTGGAAAGCTCGGAGAAAAACCAATGTGGTCAGAGGTTGGTGAGCGCCTGGCTGTTGATGCAACTAAGGAAATTTATCCGGGCCTGATTGTTGCGGGCATGGCTGCAAATGCCGCAACCTGCTCTCCAAGAATGGGTCCAGTTTTCGGAGGCATGCTTCTCTCGGGAGAAAAGGCTGCAAAACTTGCCCTTGAAAAGCTTAAGGAACTCTAATACCGATCCAGAACGAATTCTTGGACAAATTTTGTGCATTTTGAAGGCCGAAAAACAGAAGCCTTTCTTTTTCGAAGGAGGATCTCCTGCCCTTCCGGCAAAAACTTTATATAAAAAAACTCCTTCTATAGCTTGCTTCAATCTGAAGTGCCAGACCCCTGTGGCCGGGGTAGGGTAGAGGTCCATCCTGTGGCCCTGTGGAGGCTACGACCCGAGTTCGATTCTCGGTCCCGGCCCTAATTATTTTTTAAATTTTATTACAACGGGAGCGCAGAGGGTCACGAATACCCCATTCTTTAGATTGGGGATGAAGTGAACCCTCGCCTCTTCGTTTTTCTCTTTGAATATCTAAACCATAGCTTCCTTTTATAGAGACAGTAGATCGGATAGGAAA
>DATMYS010000419.1:0-4718 GCA_035560835.1 Methanosarcina sp. | reverse complement strand
AGTTTATTGATAACGGGTACTTTATTTATCTTTATCACTATCATAAAACACGATTTTAACTTTTTCTTCTGTAATCAATCCTTTACTAATTATCGTGTCCAACTTAGGTCTGATTTTATCAATGTTCTCTTCGATATCAGCAACTTCAATAACTATTGGCAAATCAGTTGATAAGCGTAGTATAGAAGTTGTATGAATGAGGCTTTGTTTTCCAAAACCTGTTATACCCCTGAAAACGGTTGCTCCGGCTATACCTTCTGCCTTTAGCATTTCAACAATATACATGTATAGTGGCTTGCCTTTATACCGGTCAGATTCTCCTATAAATATTCTTAATAATATGGCTGTAGATTCCCTCTTCATTTGACTCCCCTCAATAGCGTCAACTTGATCCGTTTTCATTTTATCCACCTTAATAGGTAGGTACCAAAGCTCAGCGCTACAATCTTACCTAAGTATACAGCCAGTATGGAAAATAATACTGTCGATACTAAGTTTACCGCCAATAGTGTTAATTTTGAGTCATCAAGTAACCTGAAGGATTCATAGCCAAATGTTGATAATGTTGTATAGCCGCCCAGTACGCCAATTGTCAAAAATATCCTGGTTTCATCACTAAACAAACCTTGGTATTCAGATAGATACATTATTAAGCCTATAAAAAAACTGCCAGTAGTGTTTATAACTAGCGTACCTACCGGGAAATTGACAAAACCATTCTGTATCCATCCACCTAGTATATACCTTAAAATAGCACCTATAAAGCCGCCTATACCTACCAGTAAAATAGTATACAAATTAAAACCTCAATAATTGATGTAGAAGTCATCAGCGTAAGCGGTTTAGACTGAAGAGTCCAGGCGGACTTCATCACCTATAGGATACCTTTTTCCTGTCATTAAATAAATAAATTACGCAAATACGAGAACGAAATACAGAAGTCAAGATTTCAGCCTATGAACATCACATATCAAAAGAAGATAAAATGAATTTGCAACAGGGACATAGTTAATGGAAACGTATGCAGTTTTAATATTCTCAAGCTATTGCCTCATTAATTTCTGGCTCTGTTGGCTTTGGTGGTGCGCTTTTACTTCTGCCTGTGCTAACCCTGTATGCAGGTGCAAAACTTGCGGTTCCAGTATTTACAATTGCGCAATTAACCGGCAACCTGTCAAGGAAAACATTCGGGCTAAACCAGATTGAATAAAAAAGGTTTTCTTATTTTCTATAACGGCAGTTCCATTATCCACACTTGGAGCTTCGGATTTTCAATTAGCTCAAAAAGCATAACGACAAGGGTAATAGGTACTGCTTTAATCTTATTTGTAGTTCTAAGGTATTCCAAAATATTAAAATTCAAACCGAATGGTAAAACGCTTGTTCTCGGCGAAGCAGTAACCGGTTTACTTTCTGGACTTACAGGAAGCACAGGGCCGATTGGGGCTGCAGTATTTCCTTACTTTGGCTTGCCCCGGTAGCTTACCCCGGTAGCTTATATAGCAAGTGAAGCTGCGACCGCAACTGAAATGGACATAACTAAAATCCTCATGTATGGCAAGCTTGTGAATCTCCCTCCAAGTACTATTAATCTTGGGCTCCTGATGGGGTTTGCCATGATATATAGAACTTATGCAGCTAACCGCTTTATCAAGAACATGAAAACAGAGGTTTTTCAAAAGTATGTGGCTATTCTCCTTTACGTGGTTGGGGTTTATATGTTATTTAACCCATAACCTGAACTATAAATATCAGATTAATTCTTGCCCGGAAAACGGGATCCGTTTCATGGCTTTTCGTTGTTATTAAGTAATGTTACGATCTCATTTCGACAATTAGCGCTTTGAGCCTGAATTAAAATAAGAAGAATATGTTACCAACCGCACAAAATTTGTTTTTGTACTTCTTTGCGATATATTTCTCTTTGATAATAGCTCGCTCCCACGAAACATATAAGCCGTGGGACACATACAGCGCCTGGAAGGGAAAGTCTCACAACATTAAACGCTTATTAGCAGCATGGATTATTTTATTCATTATACCGTTGTTACATTTTGCAATTTTATTTATCCTTCTTGGGTCAGTTGACATTCGGCTCGATATGACAATTAGCGGTATTTTAAACGTTACCTTAATCAGTATTGGTTCATTTTTCGAATTCGGCTACTTCAGAATTTATGAAGCTTTTCTGCACAAATATTCCGACTCTTTTTTTACTGATGAAGAAAGTATACTAAGAGAGCTCTCAATTCGTTCGGACTTTTGGGCCCATTTTATACCTGGCGTTTTATACGTTACTATATCAACTTTGATGATTATGACAGTGATTTATCGTTGAGTCTGTCTCAAAATTCATTCTAGAATCAATTATTATTTAGGCTTTTCAGAAATGGGATTATTAACTTGATTCATGGGAATAAATAATAAAATGTTAGAACAGGACAATCACAGGTTTATTATCTCTTTTCCAATAGATGACTCCTGTTTCTGGGATTTAATTGCTATTCTGAGCTTACTTTGACCACTGTTATTACTTTCCAAGTCTACAGATAAAATCATAAATTCTAAATATAAAAACATGGTCATAAGTGTATATAAATCAGAAAGTTGCATTTATTAATTTTTTCCACTTTTAAATGATCACTTGGAGAAGTATGCTTATATTAATCTTTGAGATGACGGTTTTTATAAAGCAATCAGTGATTTCAGAAATCGAAACATATAAAAGATAATGCTTTATCCCATTTTGGATTTCGCGATAAAAAGGTGTCTTTAGAATGCATGGCAAAAAAATCGTTCTGACAAGCGATTCCACCATGATGAGCACATATCACGGGGGAGCGGTTCTTGGATTTACAGCGACGCTGCCAAAGTCGGTACTGCCCGATTTTGCCTTCCGGAGGCTCTTCTGCCCTCCCATGGCTGCAGACTCGGACGGCTCAGCCCTACTTGCGCCCTGCGGCATGAGAAAAGTGGAGGCAGCCCTCTTGGAGGCTGGTTTTGATCGGTCCGAGGTGGTGGTAGCCCATCCCGATCACCTTGATAAAGCCATCGGCCCAGAAACTGAGATCGTGGGAATAACCCACGACGATCCCCTCGGAAAAATCGCCTTACGCGAGATCGAGGAGATGATCGGGCGGGGTGAGCCTCATAACAGGTCCAAGTTCCTGGCCCTGATAAACCATCCACTGATCAAAGAGCATAAGCCAAAGCTGGTGGTCGGTGGTATGGGATCCTGGGAGCTGTTGGGCGAGGATGTCCCAGTGGACCATGTTTTCCTGGGGGAGGGAGAGGGCGATTTTCCTGAAATCTGCCAATCTATTATTAACGGCGATGAGGTTCCAAAGGTAATCCGAGGAACAGCTGTGGCAGGAGGGGACATACCTGTAAACAGAGGCCCAACCATTGCAGGGATCGTGGAGGTCGGTAGGGGCTGTTGGCGGGGGTGTTCCTTCTGCTCTCCTAGCATGCGCACTCTCCGTTACAGACCCTTAGATAAAATCCTCGATGACGTAACTGTGAATCTAAAGGCAGGTCAAAGGGACGTTGTTCTTCATTCCGAAGACGTCTTCACCTACGGCTCATCAGGAGCCAAGCCCGATGGAGAAAAGGTCAAGAAACTGTTCAGAGAGGTTAAGCGGCTGGGTCCGAGGACGGTGGATATATCCCATGTCAGTCTCGCCACGGTTTATCATAATCAGGACCTTCTTCGGGAAGTGTCCAGGATCGTAGGAGTTGGCAGAGATCAGAGGTACATGTCTGCCTGGGTAGGGATAGAAACCGGAAGCTGCAGAATTCTTCAAATGCATATGCCAAGAAAAGCTTCGCCGAAAAACCCAGAGAACTGGCCCGAGATCGTCAGAGATTGCTATCGGCTTTTTGGAGAAGAGTCCTGGCTTCCTGTCGGCAGCCTTGTGCTTGGCCTCCCTGGTGAGACTGCCGAGGACGTGCTGCAGACCATTGAACTTGTGGAGTCGCTGAAGGATTACACCGGGCTGCTGATGCCGCTATTCTTCAGCCCCATGTCTGAAACAAGGCTTGGAGGCACGACCAGCTTTGGAAAGGATCGGGCTTTTCCTGAGCACTGGGAACTGGTGGGACTTTGCCTGGAGTACAACCTTCGGCACCTGAAGACTCTTCACCGGCTTTATAGCGAGAGGATGACTGTAGGACCTGGGGTCCATGCAGTTCATAAAGGTATTACCCTTATTGCGGACGTGGCAATGAACAAATATTTGAAGAGGATGAAAAGAGGAGAGCCCCCGAATTGATTGAAAAATAGAATTAACGTTTGCTTAAGATCGGATTAATAGTTCTCCAGAACGGACTTTACCACACTCCTTTGATCGTCCTTCAGGGAATATATATTGTAATCGCCCAAAATGTCTATGCTAAGGATGCTCAGGCGGATGTCCATGAGCCCCACCATTGCAGAGATCCCCCATAGCTGACCTCGAAGCTCTCTTTGTCTAGGTAGATGAAGACGTCCTCGATTGTGTAAGACCCATTACTTTTAAGAGACTTGGTTGATTCTAGAATTATACTTTTGTCTGAAGCATTTCACGAATGCGTATTCATGAAAAGAGATAGCCCATGTTGATTAACAATCAGGCTAAGCCAAACGAATATGAAATTCTTCGAAAAACAAGCGCAAAGAAATGAAAGTACTGTTCACCTTAACTTCAACGACGGTAAGGTTATATCATTCTGAATTAAAA
>DATMYS010000418.1:0-3843 GCA_035560835.1 Methanosarcina sp. | reverse complement strand
CCTGTAGAATCAAAGAGTTTCGGAAATATTAATATTAAATGTCTATTGACATCACTAAAATTGTCTGTGGATTGTTCCTCTATTTTTCCAAAGAAATGATCAATCTACTCTGTTTAATGTAATGACGATCTAGAAAAGTCTCCGAGTCTCTAAATGATAATTACTCACAGACGATTAACTACAGGATTTAAAATCATCTTTTGTGGCCAGGAAGGATGGAATGAAAGAAAAACTGAGAAACTCTGGTATCGATACTATTGGAGATGTGCCCTGGGGAACGCACTTCTGCCAGTTTTATCAGATAAAAGAAGATTTGACGAGCATACTTGTCCCTTATTTTAAAGCAGGGCTGGAGAATAACGAATTTTGTCTCTTGATTACGTCACAACCCCTGGAAGTAGAAGAAGCAAAAGAAGCCTTGAGAAGAGCTGTTCCTGATATTGATGTCTATCTGGAGAAAAAGCAAATCGAAATTATCCCTTACAACTCTTGGTATGTGAAAGCAGGGTTTTTCGATTCTGAGATAGTTTTGAATGGATGGATTGAAAAGTTAGATCAGGTTCTGGCAAGTGGCTATGAAGGGCTCAGGACGGCAGAAAATACTTCCTGGTTGAAAAAAGAGGATTGGGATAATTTTGCTGATTATGAAAGAAAAGTGGACACCAATATCGGCCAACGACAGATAATCTCTCTGTGCTCATATTTTATTAGTATGTGCAGCGGAGCAGATACTATTGACGTAGCTTTTAACCATCAGTTTTCTTTGGTCAAAAAGGAAGGAAAATGGGAGAGAATCGAAAACTCCAAGCGGCAAAATCTCAACGAGCGTAAACGAGCTGAAGAGGTGGCGTGTCAGAATGAGCAGCGCATCTGGCAGGATTTGGAAAATATTCTTTCACCTGCTCTGGAGGGGGGTAAACTGGAAATCGCTGATATTATTGATTCCCAGGCGATCCAGTCTATGATGAACAACTTCTACAAGATTGCTCACATTCCCATGAGTCTGGACGATCTAAAAGGCAATGTTCTGATAGGCGTAGGGTGGCAGGATATCTGCACGCAATTCCACAGGGTTCACCCTGAAACCTGTAAGCATTGCGTAGAGAGTGACATAAAGTTATCTGCGGGCGTTTCCCCTGGAGAGTTCAAGCTCTATAAATGCAAAAACAATATGTGGGACATCGCGACCCCCGTCATAGTTGGCGGTCAGCACGTTGGCAATATCTTCTCAGGCCAGTTCTTTTTTGAAGATGAACCTCTTGACTATGAGCTTTTCCGGTCCCAGGCCAGAAAATATGGTTTCAATGAGGAGGAGTACATAGCAGCACTTGAAAAAGTCCCACGGTTGAGCAGGAAAGCTGTGAATACAGGCATGGCCTTCTTTATAACTTTTGCCAACATTATCTCGCAGTTAGGTTACAGCAATCTCAAGCTGGCCCAGTTGCTGGCGGAACGTGAAACCCTTTTGGACGCGTTGCTGGAGAATGAGGAACGGTTCCGGTCGGTTCTTGAGAACTCACTCGACGTGGCTTACAGGCGAAATCTTCAGACCGACAGCTATGATTACATGAGCCCGGTGGTAGAGAAGATTACTGGCTTCTCTGCCCAGGAGATAAGTTCAATGAATGCCAGTGAGACTCTTGATCGTATTCATCCCGACGATCGCCTCATAGTTACTTCTGGACTGGCTCGGGCATACGAGACTGGTTTTGGATCTCTGGAGTACCGGTTCAAACACAAGGACGGCAAATCTCGCTGGTTAGCTGATAGATTTACGGTGAATAAAGATTGGAATGGAAGGCCACTCTTCAGCGGAGGTATTATCCGCGACATCACAGAGAGCAAAAAAGTAGAAGAAGCTCTGAAAAAAGCACACGAGAATCTAGAAGAAAAAGTTAAAGAGCGAACAGCCGAGCTTGAGAAGGCTTACAATTCATTGAAAGAAAGTGAAAAACGCCTTGCTGAAGCTCAAAAGATGGCTCATATTGGAAACTGGGATTGGGATCTTGTAACTGGTGAAACGTACTGGTCTGATGAAATGTATCGGATCTTCGGGCATAATCCTCATGAATCAGGCGTAACTTATGACGAACTTTTAAATTACATACACCCCGAAGATCGAGACCATGTTGATAACGCTATCAAGAAAGCTTTAAAAGAAAAGCCTATTGGCATTGATTATAGGATTATCACAGCTAGTGGAGAAGAATGCACAATCCATACGCAACCCGAAATTACTTTTGATGAGAAGAATAACCCTATTCGAATAAAGGGAATAGTTCAGGATATTACTGAGCGTAAAAGAGCAGAAGAGAAATTTCAGACACTGGCAAATGCTGTGGAATCTTCGAATGACGCTATTATAACTGTATCTCTTGATGGTGTCATTACCAACTGGAATAAGGCTGCAGAGCAGGTTTATGGTTATTCAGCCAAGGAAATTCTGGGAAGAGAAATCTCAATACTTGAACCAGAAAATATCAAAGGAGAAATTAAGCAGTTTTCTGAAAAAATTAAACAGGGAAAAACGGTCCAGCACTACCAGAGTGCACGGTTAAAAAAGGATGGTACTATTATAAATATTTCAGTAACTCTTTCTCCTATTTTTGACGTCACTGGAAAGCTTGTGGCTATCTCTGGTATTGTAAGAGATATTACTGACCGTATCAAGGCGGAAGAAGCATTGCGTGAGAGCGAAACTCGTCTACGCGGATTTTACGAATCAGATATGATCGGTGTGTGTTTCTACAATCTGGACGGTTCGATAACAGAAGCTAACGATAAGTTTCTGGAGATAGTCGGTTACACTCGCGAGGACTTGCAGGCTGGGTGGATTAAATGGAAGAAGATGACTCCACCGGAGTACAGTCAATTGGATGATCACTCCATGGCGGAACTCAAATCAACAGGCATAAGTACGCCTTACGAGAAGAAGTATATCCGCAAAGATGGCTCGTGCGTACCTGTCATTATTGGGATAGCTACCTTCAATAAGGTGCTTTTTGAAGGCGTAGCTTTTGTTCTTGACATTACCGAGAGGAAAAAGGCAGAAGAAGCTCTGGCAAATATCGAGACTGCCCGTAAGAAAGAAATCCACCACAGGATCAAAAATAATCTGCAGGTTATCTATTCTCTCCTCGATCTTCAGGCTGATAAGTTCAATGATACGAAAGTTGTTGAAGCTTTCAGGGAAAGCCAGAATCGAGTAGTTTCTATGGCTCTCATCCACGAAGAATTATATAAAGGAGAAGGAATGGATACCCTGAATTTTTCTGAATACCTTAAAAAATTAGTTGAGAATCTTTTCCAGACTTACAGCGTTAGCAGTAAAAATCTCAGCCTATACACTGATCTGGAAAAAAATGCATTCTTTAATATGGACACAGCAGTCCCATTGGGAATAATTGTTAATGAACTAGTCTCCAATTCCCTCAAACATGCATTCACTGAAAACCAAGAAGGTGAAATCCGAATTAAGCTTTGCAGGGAAGAGATTAATAACGAAATAAGTAAATCTCTTTTCAGCCTGGCGGTTTCAGATAATGGAAAAGGAATTTCTGAAAATCTAGAATTGGGGAGTCTTAAATCACTAGGACTGCAGTTAGTAAGTATCCTTGTTGACCAGATGGATGGAAAAATCGAGATTAAAAGAAACCAAGGGGCCGAATTTAAAATTACTTTTAGTGTAGTGGAAAATCCGAAGTCTACGAATTAATAGACATAGAATACGTTTGCAATAGTACTATGAAAGTTTTGCAACGAATTTGAAATTAATTTTCCTCGTACAGTAATGTTGATTTCACTAATAATTTATTAATATATGGACTCTTTTTCTCAATGCTT
>DATMYS010000417.1:0-4521 GCA_035560835.1 Methanosarcina sp. | reverse complement strand
CCTTATTATCGTTATTAAGCCTCCGATGTAGTTTTTGGCACTATCTAAAAACCATCAATGGAGGAATTATGGATAAAAAATACTTATTTGGGATGTTTATTGTTTTAATTGTGTTTACAGGCGGTTGTGTAACCCTGCAGAACCAGGGAGGCTCTTCGAGTTCAGACGGTTCACAGGAAGTGAATACCTCAACCCCTACAGAACAGAATGTTAACAACTCAGCCTCCGAGCTCAAGACTATCAGGCACGGATATCTGCCCTCAAATGGGGATGCGCTTATCTTTATAGCAAAGGAAGAAGGTTTCTGGACTAAGGAAGGCTTAAATGTGGAACTTTACCAGTTCGCAAAAGGTCCAGATGCCTATAATGCATTGTTTGGTAACAAAATTGATACAGTGGGAGCTGGCACGGGTGCTCCTGCTACTTTTATTGCAAAGGGAGCAGCTATTACGATAATAGGCGGCCTGATGAGTGAGGGTCAGCTTGTAGTGGCAAAGCCTGAGAACTCAAAGGAACTTTCAGACCTTAAGAACTGGAAAGGTAAAAAAATTGCGACAATTGCGATGTCCAGTGGAGACACTGTCTACCGGGCTGCATTATCAAGGGAAGGTATAGACTGGAAAAAGGATGTGACTTTTCAAGAATTAAGTTCACCTGCTGCAATACTTGAGGCAGTTGAAAGTGGAAAAGCCGATGGTGGGATAGTGTGGATTCCATTTGAGATACTTGCACAAAAACAGGGATTGGCTATAGCTTCATATTCATATCAATACTATGATAACCACCCATGCTGCCGGATTGTACTGAAGACTGAGACCTTGAATGAAGACAGAGATACTTATGTGAAATTTGAGAAAGGATTGATCAAGGCATACAAATTTTTCAGCGAAAATCAAAATAAATCCGTTGATGACACTCAGAAATATGTCACTGTCGACAAAGAGACAATCCGCCAGTCAACCTGGAATAACTATTTCTATGCATCCCCTGACCCTAATAAAAAAGGTGTGGTGGAGTATTATCAGCAAATGAAGGACAGCGGGTACATTAATACGAGTGTCAAGGTGGAAGACCATATAGATAGTACAGTATACAAGCAGGCACTTGACGAGTTGATCAAGGAAAACCCGGATGATCAGTTTTATCAGAATCTGCTATCGGAATATAAGAAAATGAATGAGTGATCGTAATCATCAGGTAAATTCCGAAGAATCGTTGTTTACAAGAAAAATCTAAAAATTAATGATCTATAAATTAATGAATCTATGGTCGTAATCATGAAGAGTATTAATACTCTTCAGTTTACTGACATCGATTTTTCGTATCAAGCTTAAAATAGCTGTTGGTTTTGTTTTGATTATACCACCCGAGAATATTGCTGAGGAACTTATGGACAAAAAATATCTGCTTATCGGGTGTCTGTGTGCTATTTTTGCGCTTGCAGGCATCTTTTCAATGCTACTAAAACCCGATAGCTCATCGGATTCGAGGAGATTACAGGATTTCTATACGCCACCTATTGTTGATTGCTGCAGTGGCTTTGATAATATTTCCATCAATATTTCGGATGATACAAATTATTCTACATCTGATGTCAAAACTCTCAGGAACGTTACTGGCTCTCAAAAGGTGACTCGATGATCCGGGATTGAGTTTCGATCTCTTAATAAGGTTTTCTGCGCTGGTAAAGTAGAGACTCTTTTTGTGTTCCAATTCTATGAGCAAAATTGAGCTTTCTAATAAAGTTGATACCGAGTAATAGTTTGCTTAAAGGTAGTTCAGGCACTTTTTGCCGTAAAAAAGGGGTTTTAATACTAACAATGAGTATTGTAGATTGTCAATTCACAATTGTGAATTGGCGCTTGTAGAATGATAGAAGGCTATAAAATTACAGTTCAATTTCACTCTATAACCTGAACATTCGGAGATTGAACACTCGGAGATGAGGTTTAAGAGTTTTATGGGGATACAAAGAAAACTGAATCCTATAAATATAAATGAAAAAATCATGGAGGTGATACTTAACTTTGAAAAGAGGTTCAAATCTAGATAAATGTACAAAAAATTGTTAACTTGAAAGCTATAAGAGCTGTAAGAGTATTTTGGCAATTTCGAATCTTGGGCGGCTAGATATGGAAACCTCAATTGATATAATAGACACAAAATTGTTTGCATAACCCACAACACATTAATGTAAACTTCCAGTGTATGTCAAACAGGCATAACATCATATACAATCCACATCCACAGAGATTCACAAAAATATCAATTTCCAATATTCTCTTAAATAGTAATGGAAAAGAAACACACCTTACTTTTTAATAGAAGACACCGGATAAATCGGAATAGATATTATGATTGTGAATCTTTGCTGGATGTTGAGTATAGAGGATTCAAAAAGTAAAAACTTGAGAAAAGAGTGCTGAGATGGCGGAAAGGCTACGCAGTGGACTGCAGATCCATTCATCCCGGTTCGAGTCCGGGTCTTAGCTTAGAGATTCTTCTGCAGAGATAAGATATTGAAGGTACATTTAGATCCAAACCAAAATAGAAAGACTGCTATATGGTGGCTCCTTGCCTTTTTAAGGCTTCTTCATAGCTGAGCAATATATACACCTCATGTTTTTTCTCTCCTTAGTTCCTTTCGAAGCCCACACTAAAAGTATAAGCTTCAGTGCTCCAAATTCCTCTCCTGTTAATATATCCCTTTCCGAATGCTACTTTCTTCAATTCATTTCTGGGAAAAATGCGCAAAAGTGAGTTAAAACCGCACAAGTAGAAGCTTATGTGAACTTATAGCTTATGTGAACTTATGATTTCTTTTTTGGGTTTTTCCGAGGTTCATATCCTGAAGGTATTTCAGTAACACCGTTAACAATATAACTTTGTAAATCTATTTAATTGTAGGAAAGAACTGAAGTTTGTTAAAAAGAAAATTTCGTTTAAGGTACTGGATATGGATGAGACAGTAAATGCAGCAAAGAAACGATTTGATAACAGCAAGAAGAAAAGCTTTGCTTTCGATGTGCTGACACTTACAGGCGGGACAACCTTTGCTCAAATTCTTACTATTCTATCAGTTCCTATTTTAGCCCACTTATACCAGCCTGAAAATTTTGGGGTATGGGCTCTATATAGCTCTATTACCAGCATTATCAGCGTTATAATATGCATGCGATATGAGTACTCCATTATGTTGCCTGAATTGGACGAAGACGCAGTAAATCTATTAGGAGTGAGTTTTCTTGCAATAGGAGTTGTAACCGTCTTAACCCTGGCAATAATATGGTTCTTTAAAGGGATTATAATTAACATTTTGAATTCTCCTCAAATAGGAAATTACCTCTGGCTTGTATCCCCATTTGTTCTTGTAAACGGAATATTTATTGCCTTGAATAGCTGGAATTCAAGGACTAAACTCTTCAGAAGATTGTCCATTTCAAGAATCTCGAGTTCTGTTTCGACTACTGCAACACAGATAATTATAGGATTAGTTGAAAAAAAGAGCCCAACTGGCCTAATAGTCGGCAATCTTACTGGTCAGTCTGTCGCAACATTTATACTTGCAGGGCAGATTTGGAGAGATGACAGAAACCTAATTATGAAAAGCCTTAACTGGAAGAAAATGTACGAGGGACTTAAAAGATATAGTAAATTTCCACTTGTAGATTCATTTTCTGCCCTTATGAATTCGATCTCCTGGCAACTTCCAGCTTTTCTTCTTGCAGCCTTTTTTTCTCCTACAATCGTCGGTTTTTATTCCATTGGATTTCGACTTCTTCAGATGCCAATGAGTTTAATTGGCAGTTCTATTTCACAGGTATTTTTCCAGAGAGCATCAAGAGCTTCATCCAGGGGAACTCTCCCTATACTTGTAGAAAGTGTGTTCAAATTTCTTGTAATAATAGGTATGTTCCCAATATTAGTCCTTACAATTGTAGGAAGTGATGTTTTTACTGTGATTTTCGGAGAAGCCTGGGCAGAAGCAGGGGTTTATACTCAAATCCTTGGGCTTTGGGCTTTCGTCTGGTTCATATCATCTCCACTAGACGGAATATATCTTGTAGTTGAAAAATATCACTTCGGTTTCCGTTACAATTTTTTCAACCTAGCTACACGTTTTCTTTCACTTACTATCGGCGGTCTGCTCGGAAGCGCACGTACAGCACTTATTCTTTTTTCAATATCAGGAATTGTGGTATACGGTTACCTTTGCTTGAAAATGATGTCTTATTCCGGAGTAAAGATTTCAAGAGCTCTGAAAATTGTATTCTCAAATCTTATTCTTTTTGTTCCTGCAGGAATTATTCTTGTTGCCCTGAAAATCAGAGAAACAAACCCGATTCTGCTTGTTGCCTTTTCCGGCGTGATTATAGGCATTTATTACCTGTATATTTTGAAAACCGATACAAATGTAAAGAAAATACTGAAGGAACTTCGAACCTGATTAGCTGGCTCAAAATAATCAAAGTTGCGCTGGCACATCCCGCAGAAAGCCGTAAGGTGTCCTAATGAAATCTA
>DATMYS010000416.1:0-2780 GCA_035560835.1 Methanosarcina sp. | reverse complement strand
AGACAGCTATATAAGAAAGTTAATCTTTAAAATTTTGACCTTTTGACCCCTTATTTTCATCAAGTCTTTTTAAAAGGCTTGCAAATAAAAACCCACCTTCCGGGCAGGCAGGCTCCGGTTCAATACAGAATCCAAAACAACCGGGATGAAACAATGAAGCGCCGAACAAAGCTAGTTGTAACTAACTTAATTCTTTTAACAGTTTTAGCTTCCCTCCTTACAGAAGGGTGCCTGGGACAGAGTTCCGGGGCAAGCAGGGAGAATGGAACAGAAGTAAAAGGAGAAGCCAGCGGAATTTCTCAAGAGAGCCGCCTTAAAACCGAAAAAGTAACTCTTTCAGGTTCAGAGGCAGAAACCTCTTCCATTGCAGGAAATTACACGCTTGAAGCTCTCGATGTTGAGTTAAAAGTGCCTTCTTATGAATTACCTCTGCAAATGAAAGAAATTTCGAACTATGGAGACTTTTCCGGTAAAATTTCCCTGAATGACTCAGCCCTTAAAATGCTGGAGAGCAATGGTTTCGTGGTAATCGAAAACCCTTACGGTTCTTCAGAAGAAGACATAACTACAATGTATTCAACTCTCGAAGACCAGGAAGTCCCTATTTTCATAACCACGGATTCTCTGCTGCATCTTTACCATATCCAGTTTGATGAGACCCTGCGCCAGATCGAAGAGGAGGAGTTTTACGATACTCTCTGGGAGACCGACCTTGCTCTGCTAAATGCTTCTATAGAGAAGTATGACAGCACTGCAGGGGAAGAACAGGAAGCTGCAAAAAGAAATGTAGCCTATTTCTCAGTTGCTTTAAGCCTTCTCCAGCCGAAAACTGTACAGATACAGGCAGGGGAAAAAGACGTTTATGAGGATATGATTAATGAGTCCCTTTTCCCTGCAGATGCAGAAAAACAATATCAGTTTGAAATTCCTGCGTTTGTAAAAAAAGACGTTGAAGCTGAACTTGCCCTGATCGAAGCTCACCAGGGTTTTGCACTTTCTCCGATTTTCAAATATCAGGAAGACTATTCCCAGTATACCCCGCGAGGCCACTATACTCGCTCCGAAAAACTGAAAAATTATTTCAAGGCATTTATGTGGCACGGCAGGATGAGCATGCTGCTGAAGGAGAAATTGATTGAATCGGAAGATCCTGCAAAAGATGCCCGTATCCAGACTATCCAGGCAAGCCTGATCACTTCCCAGCTCCAGAGTGAGCCTGAACTTCTTGAGAACTGGGACCGGATCTACGGGGTTACAGCTTTTTACGTAGGTTTTTCCGATGACCTTGGGCCTTATGAATATATGGAATCTTTGAATTCCGTCTTTGGCAATGGAGAAAGGGAATTTAATGAGACAACAATTGAAGAACTCAAAGTTAAGCTTGCAGAGTATCCGGGACCGAAAATTTATGGAGGCACCGGGAGATGTGTTGTTGAGCCTCCTTTTACCCCTGAGCAGGCGGACGAATGTCTCGAAAATACCACAGGCTTCCGTTTTATGGGTCAGCGCTTTATTCCGGACTCCTATGTATTTTCAAACCTGGTCGGAGTTTATACGGGAGAATATGTGGGAGAATACAACGAAAATGAAAAACCCTTTACTCTCGTAATTTCAGGAAATGGGGAAGCTATTCGCGGCTTCCCGAGAGGGCTTGATGCAGTGGCCCTTCTTGGCTCGGAAAGGGCTGTTTACTGGCTTGACGAACTGAACGATTCCAGTTATGAAAATTACAGTCTCCAATATGGAAAGATGGAATCAGAATTTTCAAACTTTAGTGCAGCCGACTGGAACAGGAACCTTTACTGGTCCTGGCTCTATTCCCTTCAGCCTCTCTTAAAAGACTACGGTTCCGGCTACCCGACTTTTATGCAGACCGACGCCTGGCAGGACAAGGAACTGAGTACGTCGCTGGCCTCCTGGACTGAACTCAGACACGATACTATTCTCTACGCCAAACAGAGCTATACGGCAGAAACAACCGGAATGCCCATACCTCCTGAAGAAAAAACGGCAGTGGGTTATGTGGAGCCTGTTCCTGACTTTTACGCCCGGCTGCTTGCCTTAACAAAAATGACAAATCAGGGGCTGGACGAAATGGGCGTGCTTGACTCGGTTTCGAAAACAAGGCTCACGAATCTTGAAGGCATCCTTTCCAGGCTTCAGGAGATCTCTGAAAAGGAACTTGAAAACAAAAAACTGACCGATGAAGACTACGAATTTATCAAAAATTTCGGAGACCAGCTTGAGGGTACCATAGAAGATGTTGACGAGAAAGCCAGGAAAACCACAGTTGTGGCCGATGTCCATACCGACAGTAACACAGAGACCGTGCTCGAAGAAGGTGTCGGGAATGTTGACATGCTGGTAGTTGCTTATAAGCTTCCGGATGGCAGGATCCTTATGGGAGCCGGACCCGTTATGAGCTATTACGAGTTCAAGCAGCCCATGTCTGACCGTTTGACTGATGAAAAATGGAGAAAAATGCTGGAGGCAAACCCGCCAGAAAGGCCGGAATGGGCCTCTACCTATACTTTTTAAATTTTATTGAACGGGAAAAAAGTCTAAAATGGGGTACTGTCAAGTCTATGGACGTTAAGGAATTTTTCCAGATACGGTTGAACCTATAAAGTGTCCAGCCCTCGTTAACTTGACAGAACCCAATTTAGGATTTCTACAAAGCCTGATTTTGCAAAGCAAATCCTAAAATTCTAGTAAAATATTTGATATTTTTAAAAAATTGTTCTGTAAGATCTTCAATAGAAGTGACCACAATACTTGCT
>DATMYS010000415.1:0-3184 GCA_035560835.1 Methanosarcina sp. | reverse complement strand
GTTATGATCCTGAAATAAGGGCAGCAATTAACGTAAAATACTCCAGGGAGATCCTTGCAGCCTGCATAGAGATGAAACTTGGAATTTCCTCTTTTGACAGGGCTGAAGAACCGGAAAACACCAGTACTATGGACTGGGGTACAGCCGAAGCAATCAAAATATATGGAAGCGTGCCGAAAGTCATCTATGATAAAGGGAGCCCGGGAAAAGAACCAATGATACGCCTGCTCGGGAGATGTGCCACTGAAGTGGCAAAACTTGCTGTGGAGCTTGCAAAAAAGATGCAATAAAAATCTGGTTAAGAATCAAGAACTTCAGGTATCAACAAGCCATCTTAAAATCAAGTAGAACTCTCAGAATCTCAAGTGAGACTCTCAGAATCAGGTGAAATTTTTATAATCAAACTTATTTTAGAATCAAGATTTTGATTCTAACCGTTTTTCGTTTTTTTCGGTTCATATTTCTAGCAGCTTTACTTTTTTGGTTCTTGCTTCTAAATGTTCCTTCTTTTTTTTGACTCCAGCTTCTGGCATTCTTTCTTTTTTCAGGCCCTATTTTGATAAGTAGATTTCCTTCAAACATCCTTTTTTCCCAAAAGTACATAAATGGAATATAAGCACCTTAACTGTAAAGTAAATAACACTTATATACGTCGAAGTACGAATCTGTGCATAAACGAATGACGGAGAAAACCTATGGAACAGACCAAGATTATCCTTGACGAGAATGAAATGCCTAAGCAGTGGTATAACGTCCTTTCAGACTTATCTTCTCCTATCGAGCCACCTCTTGATCCGAGAACCTGGGAGCCTATAAGCCCTGAAGCTCTTGAACCTATTTTCCCAAAAGGTCTTATCAAGCAGGAAATGAGCAGTGAAAGATTTATCGATATTCCCGATGAGATACTTGAAATTTATAGGCTCTGGAGGCCCAGCCCTCTTTACAGGGCTCACAGGCTGGAAAAACTTCTCAAAACCCCTGCAAAGATATACTATAAAAACGAAGGGGTAAGCCCTGCAGGCAGCCATAAGACAAACACTTCTATTGCCCAGGCCTATTATAATATGAAAGAAGGAACCGAGAGGATCACAACCGAAACCGGGGCAGGGCAGTGGGGAAGTGCGTTAGCTCTTGCCTGCAACTACTTTGATCTCGAATGTAAAGTCTATATGGTCCGTTCCAGTTATTACCAGAAACCTTACCGGAAATCCCTGATGACAATCTGGGGAGGAAATGTTGTGCCCTCGCCAAGTGAAGATACTGAATTCGGGAGAAAGATTCTGAAGGAGCAGCCTGAAACACCGGGAAGCCTGGGAATAGCAATCAGTGAAGCCGTAGAGGATGCAATTGCACACGATAGTACAAAATACTCCCTGGGAAGTGTCCTCAACCATGTTATGCTCCACCAGACAGTAATCGGGGCCGAATGCAAGAAACAGCTTGAGCAGGTTGAAACCTATCCTGATATAGTTATAGGTTGCTGTGGAGGAGGAAGCAACCTTGCAGGAATATCCCTCGAGTTTATTAAAGACAGGCTTGAAGGAAAGAGCAATCCAAGAGTAATCGCAGTCGAGCCCTCGGCCTGCCCGTCCCTGACCAAAGGGGAATACAGGTATGACTTCGGAGACACTGCGGAAATGACCCCGCTTCTTAAAATGTATACCCTGGGCCACAAACATGTGCCTCCTGCCATCCATGCAGGCGGGCTCCGTTACCACGGGGACTCCCCAATAATAAGTAAACTCTGCGCTGAAGGGCTTATTGAAGCTGTTGCGTATGATCAGTACCCGGTATTTGATGCCGCTGTGCAGTTTGCAAGGACTGAAGGTATAGTCCCTGCTCCGGAATCCTCTCACGCTGTCCGCTGTGCAGTCGATGAAGCTCTCAAGTGCAAACAAACCGGAGAAGAAAAAACAATCCTATTTAACCTCAGCGGACATGGGCATTTCGACATGAGTTCCTATGACAAATATTTCAATAAAGAACTTACCTGAAACAACTGAAAAATACAAAATTAAGGATAGAATTCGAACAGGATGCCTTTAAGGCATCCTAACAATCAGGAAATTCACATCTTTCCGGCACTGCTACAGTGAAGAAAAACATTATGAAAACTGTATCTGTGTATAAAACTGTATCTGTGTATTATAGCTAAGAGAATGAAGTCACTCCATGAAACTCCAAGTTACCCAAAACGCTCCAGGTTAGTCTGGCTTCAAGGATAGTTAAGAACAGTCAGGAATGATATAGGACAAAAAATCAGATTTGCTTACATAAGCTTATATAGAAAGGCCCATTCCTTGAAAATGAGGCATCACCCCAAATATTCCTCTTTTTTACAATGTTTTACTCCCTGGGTATATATTGTCCCGTTTACGAATTTTTCGCATAGTTCTGAATTTGAACTAGTCCTTTTGAGTACAAGCGTTGTGCCGCAACCGTTGCGCCGGTTGATCACGCCGATAGGGTTTGGGGATGAGGTTCTCATCAAACTCAAATGCAACCGTTGGGCTGGTTGATCATGCTGCGCTGTCAGGGACTTTTCGGTCAAGCCTTTTTGCAAAAGGGTTGTGATCACGCCGAGAGGGTTCGGGGATAAGTTTCTCATCAAACCCTAACGTTGCCACGGGTTTTCGGTCAAGCCTTTTTTGAAAAGGCTTGCGAGCAAGTAATTTTTTAAGAAAGGCTTCGGAGCTCAGACAGAGACTAATGTCTTACTCTAAATCTTTGCTATTCAGGATGTAAGAAACCATTTCAGGATTAAGTTTGCTTTCATGCGCTACTTTCTCCGCAATTTTTTCACCAGGAATACCTTCAGCTTTCATGCTTCTTATTTTTGAAATTATGGATGGAGGAACCGTATAATATTCGTTAATGTCCTTCCTGTGTCCCCAGACATCCCCTTCAAGGAGTTGAACCCTTTGCATTTCCAGAAACATCTCTATGGCTCTTGAAACTGTCCTTCTGTATGATTTTGGAAGCTGGATTATCTCCAGTTTCGGACAGGTCTCAACAAGCAGAAAAATGTCTTTATTTGACGGCCTGAATGCAAAGTGAACGATCTTTTCATTTGGATTCAGTGACAGAATTTCATTTCTTGAACTGATAACTCTTATTTTCATATAGATCCCCCGACCCAAAACTTAACTAAAGAATCAATAAAATAAGTTACACTACTTTATTT
>DATMYS010000414.1:0-3398 GCA_035560835.1 Methanosarcina sp. | reverse complement strand
GCTTTATTGAAAGTAAAGACCTGTTTATCTTTTTTCATGAAAAATATATTGAAAATCAGGATATGTCTGCCAATTAAAACTCTTAAGCCCTTTTTTCGTGGAATAACAATATTGAGAATGAAAAAGTATATATCCACGGTTTTTGCAGTAGGGATGATGAGATCTACCCTGATCACAATTCTTTTGTCTTCCGAAAAAAGGACCGACCTGCTTCTCCTCCTCAAAGAAAAGCCCAGGACAATTGAAGAGATCAATAATGAGCTTGATACGAACCCAGTTGCGATCCTGCCCCAGCTTAAAAAGCTAAAGGAAAACGGGCTCGTGATTCAGGAGGAAAAGATATATGAGCTTTCCCTCCTCGGAAAAATTATTGTCCGAAAAATGGAGTCTCTTGTAAAAGCCTTCAGGCAGCTTGAAAACGATCACAATTAAGCTGGCCTTTGAGAGATTTCTAACCGAGTTCTGCAAAACCTTTTTCCTGACCCTGCGAATTTTTAAACCTTTTAAGAGCTTATTCCTACTTTTCAAGCTGTTTTTGAGCTTTTTCTCTTACTTCTGCAAAAATGTCTTTTCCTTTTGCATCGATCCCTACAATAAGCGGCCCGAATTCTTCAACTCTGAGCACCCAGACAGCTTCAGGCATTCCAAGATCAAGCCAGTGGACGGCTTTTACTTCTTTGATTAACTCTGCGGCAAGGGCCGCACATCCGCCTGTATAAGCCAGATAAACGCATCTGTCCTTTAAGGCATCAGTTACACCTTTCATTCCGCCTTTTCCGATGATTGCCCTAACTCCGTGAGCTTTCAGGAGAGAAGGCGTCATTTTTGACATCCTGCCGCTGGTTGTAGGGCCGGCAGATACTACTTTCCAGCCATTTTCGGTTTGCTGCATCAGGGGGCCGCAGTGGTAGATCACTGCTCCTTCCAGGGAAAAAGGAAGTTCCTCCTTCTTTTCTCCCATCTCGAGAATTCTGGCATGAGCTTCGTCTCTGGCTGTCAGGATTTCTCCTGAAATATAAACAATATCTCCCGCATTGAGTTTCTCGATATCTTCTTTCTTCAGAGGAGTTTGCAGATGATACTCCATCATTCATCCTCCCTGAATACAACCGAAGCATGTCTGTTTGCCCAGCACTGAATATTCACTGCAACCGGAAGGGATGCTGTGTGACAGTGAGCAGTTTTCACACATACTGCAAGGGCAGTTGTGCTGCCGCCAAGCCCCATACAGCCTATCCCAAGGGCGTTTACAGCCTCAAAGATTTCTCTTTCCAGTCCCTTCATCGGGGCGTCAAGGGGCTCAAGCAGGGCTTCTTTTGCAAGCCTGGCTGCCGCATCAAAAGAACCCCCGATCCCGACTCCTATGGTTAGGGGAGGACAGGGCATTCCTCCTGCGTTTAATACGGTTTCGAGCACGAAGTTTTTGATGCTTCCGGTTTCAGTAGGGTTAAACATACGCAGCGAACTCATATTTTCCGAACCTGCACCCTTAGGAGCAGCTGTGATCTTTAACTGGTTTCCGGGAACAATTTTCCAGTGAATATCCGGAATTCCAACCCCTATATTGTTTCCGCTGTTCTTTCGGGTAAGGGGATCGACTGCATTCGGCCGGAGAGGAATTTCGGCTGTTGCAAGGATCACTGCTTTTCTGATTGCAGCCTCAATGTCAAAACCTGACTGAAACTCGCTCCCGATTTCCGCAAAAAAGATCATGATGCCCGTGTCCTGGCACATGGGAACTCCATGCTTTTTTGCAATTTCAAGGTTCTTCAGGATTGCCTGAAGCTGGGATTTTGCAACCTGATTTTCTTCTGCGGTCTCAGCTTTCCTGAGTGTGTTCACTACATCATCAGGAAGCTCGATTTCCGCTTTTCTTAAAAGGTCTGTTATAGACCGGATAAAACTTTCACGGCTAATTTTTGTAGACAAAAGATCACCAGTATAGGAGAAATGAATTCTTTAGAACAAAGGGCAGGCATGAATATATATCATGTACAGGATACACAGTGAGCGCTTTATGAGATAAGTTTGCGTCGCTTTTTTGTTTTTAATGTTTATATATCGAGCGCCTCACATTCCGAAACTGTTCAGTTGTCTGTTATAAGGGAGTTAGATTAAAGTCGTTTCTACATTCAGGTATGAAGCAAGTAAAACATGCATTTGTATTATGAGAGCTATATAGTTAAAATTGGACTGCTTTGTGAACTATGCTAGGTTGAGATTTTACCAACTCTTTAGGGTTCAGATTTCACCAATGCTTGATCCTCTGTTATCGTGTTATTACACAGAAAGATAAAACAAAAATTGTTAGGTCAAGTGGACTTTATATAAAGTCCCTACTCCTCTTTGGTCTTGACCTTTTATTACTTAGGGAGCGCAGAAGGTCACGAATACCCCATCCTTTACAGGCTGTCCGACAATTACTATTAGTATTAAAAAAATAACAAAAAAGGAATTTAAGACCTTTAAATCGAAAAAGAAGTAATTTGGTTATTACCCGTAGTAATTGTCGGACAGTTTCTTTATGGTGGGGTGGCCGCACGCAATTTGATTTCACCACAAAAACTTCAGGATTTTCTTCATTTGCAATAACAGGAACAGAGAAACCATCTGAAGAAACTGTAACGGAAGTATTAGATTACATCACCTGAAAACAATACATCGAGTAAAGAACCACAGGTTGAACAAAAAGAAATTCCGAGCACACCAAGTTTTGAAGTATACTACGGAATAGCCAGCCTGTTTGCAGTATTCCTGTATAAAAGGAGTAATAAAGGCAGAATCCAAAGTCCTATGTAAAAAAGTTAGTGCGAGGGGTGGGATTCGAACCCACGAAATCCTTCAATACCGGATCTTAAGTCTGACGCCTTTGACCTGGCTGGGTAACCCTCGCACATTGAAAGATAGTTTTTTTGTATTCGTCTATTCTTTATTTAAACGTTATTTTACTGCTAATTTCTTCTCTTTTTTCTTGAATCTCCTACAAAACATTTAGTCCTGTATGTTAGACTCTGAACCTGGAGCCTTTTCTATTTTTGACTCCTAATCACATTTGAGCCTTAGATGGCAATTTGCTGATTAGTTTAGGTACGGTTTTAAAAAACCAAAATCTAAACCACCTTAGTGCCCAAGGTAACGAGGAGATCAATAGTCAAAAAAAGTAGGGTAGAGTACTTTCATTTATTTGTGCCTATTATTCAAAGAATATAATGTTCGTTTAGGTAAAAATTCAAACCTAAAGTAGGATATAAGTATAGTTCATTTGTATTCGGTTAAGGATTTTGAGCTGCTGATATCGATTTCGGCGGAAAAACTCAAACCCAAATGTTTAGTGTTTAAATTGAAATCGATATCACATTCCAGTTTTGCATTTGATGAATAATTTAACAAATTTTATG
>DATMYS010000413.1:0-4453 GCA_035560835.1 Methanosarcina sp. | reverse complement strand
ATATCATGTAAAAACCCTTCGGTTATTGAATGTGCAAAGTTTTATATTATCAAGCAAGTATAGACTGACATCCTTTATGCTCTAGCAGCATGTGTTAATTCGATTTTCTAAATCGGTCTTTGATTTTATTACTGAATTTTTTGAGTGATGGATTTTGAGCGAGCTTGAGAAACTGATTAATCTTGCAAAAAACGCAGCCGAAAAAATCCGGAAATACAGCTTTGTGCGCGTAGTCTCACACAATGACGCTGACGGGCTGACCTCAGCCGGGATAATGGCACAAGCCCTCCTGCGGGCAGGCATTTGTTTCCAGCTTTCGATAGCTGGAAGGCTGGATGAAGCTGTGATTGAAGACGTGAATAAGAGCATCTCCAGGAATGAACTTGTCATTTTTTGCGATATGGGAAGCGGGCAGCCTGAGCTTATAGGTAAGGTGGCAGCCGATGTTATAGTTCTTGACCACCATCAGCCTGTAGGGCAATCTCCGGCAAAGGCAGTTGTAAACGCCCACCTTGTCGGCATCGATGGGGTAACTGACATCTCGGCTTCTGGCACTTGCTACCTGGTAGCCAGAGAACTGGCAGCCGATAATGTTGACCTTGCAGGGCTGGCCCTTGCAGGTGCAATCGGAGACAAGCAGCTCTTTCACACTGCTAATGCCTTCATACTGGAAGAGGCCTTAAAAGCAGGGATTGTGTCTATCAGGAAGGGACTCAAAGTAGGAGACGGAGACCTTGTAGATGTTCTTGCATACAGTACCGAACCTTTTATGGATATAACCGGTTACCCTGAAAAAGTTACAGAATTTTTAAACCAGCTTGGGCTTTCAGGAAAGATTGAAAACCTGTCTGAGGAGGAAGTCTCAAGGCTTTCCAATGCTGTCGCCCTGAAACTTGTCAGGCAGGCAAGCCCGGAAGCTATTGAAGCTGTTATAGGAGAAGTTTTACTGCTGAACCGGGAGCTTGTAAGAAACGTTTACGATTTTATCTCTATTCTTAACACATGCGGAAAGCAGAAAATCTACGGGCTGGCTATTTCTCTTTGCCTGAAAGACCAGGAGATTGTCAATGAAGCCCTCCTTTTTAAAAGCGAACACGAGAAGAAACTTACACTAAATGTCAGGGAAAACGTAGAAAAAATTCGCAAAGGAGAGAATCTCTGGTATGTTGTTACTGTTGATGCCCTTTCTACCGGGAGCCTTGCAAGCACGGTCGTCCGCTACCTTCATCCTGAGCTTCCCTTCATTTGCATAAATGAATCAGAAGGAATCCTGAAAGTATCGGCAAGAGGTACCCGCGAGCTTGTCTCAAAGGGCCTTGACCTTGCTTTTGCCCTGAGGGAAGCTGCAGGTGCAGTTAGCGGAAGAGGAGGTGGGCACAGTGTAGCTTCCGGGGCTGCAATCCCTCTTGGGAGTGCAGAAGAATTCCTTAGCATTGCAGACCGAATTATAGGTGACCAGCTCCAGAAAGTCGGAGCGAGAAATCAAAAATGATAAAGATAATAAGTTGGAAAAGCGATGGGAGTGCTTATGAAAATTACAGGTACAATTGAATTTCCGGATCCCGAATCAAGAAAATCCGCTGCGAAAATTCTCCAAGCTCTTTCTCCAGATAACCTTAGAAGCATGGAAAGTGAAATATGTGATGATAAAGTTGCTGTCCAGTTTCATTCTGAAAGAATAGGCTCTCTTCTTGCGACTGTTGATGACTTTCTCATGAATGTTAAAATTGGAGAAGGAATCGAAGAGACTATGAAAAAAGAAGATAAAGTCCGGGAAAGCTAATTAACCTACAATCTTTCTTCCTTTCCTTTATTTCTTTTCTTTCCTTCTTCTGTCCCCTTTTTTACGTATGTTTTTCACTTTTACTTATTTTTTACTATTGTGTTTATTTCCTTTTTCTTTTCCTTTCTGTCGTTTCTTCCCTTTTTACTTTTTTGCTTTATTTTTTCCTTCTATTTAATTGTGAAAGTTGTCACTCCCCTGAGCCTTCCCGCCAGAGTTGTATCAGTTCTTTGAGCCTCTCGTCCGTGAGTTCTGCTCCGGTTTCAGGGATCTGTAGGTCATTGCGGTAGATATGGATAGCTTCCTGAAGCTCTTCGGTGCTTATGTTTTCCCTTTCCTGGGAAGCTAGGCTATCCCAGGGGTTCCAGGTCCGAACTGTCCAGTTCCAGCTCTGTGCAACGTTTTCGTCTCCGGTTCTGGCAATTGCTGTGATATTATAAAAGCCTGGAGAATGGATTGTCTCCGTGTATGAGCTATCCTTAATGCTGGATTCAGAACCCCTACTTTCTCCGTTAAGATACCAGCTTATATTGCAGGCATAATTTGTACCGACACTGAACTCCTGCTTCTCTCCTTTATAGGTCGTAACATTTTCTCCAGGGATGGCTGAGTTAATTGAAAGGGAGGCCACATTTATATAACCGGGTTTCGTCTCGGTGTCAGACCCTTTACTGTCACCAATAGTCAGAGAAACAGCATAATTTCCGTAAGACCCATAGGTATAGATCGGGTTCTGGGCTGTTGAGTCAATTTTCCCATCTCCATTCAGATCCCACTTCCAGGAAAAGGCATTGCTGGAAAGGTCTGTGAACTGGACTGTAAGAGGATACATTCCTGTTGTAACGTTTGAAGAAAAGTCAGCCTCAGGAAGCACATCACTGGTTGTGAAAGCTTTAATGCAGAGGTTTGCTTCCGAATTGCTTGATATGTCTTCCCACTTCACCCCGTTAGGACTCACATAGCTTTCTCCAGGATTGGCCTGAGCTTTGCTGCTGTAACGGATTACAGGCTCTTCAACTGCAAGAGGACCTGAGGCCGAAGGATTAATGAATCTTATAACTATTGAAAATCTTTCTCCAGCTTGTATTGGCACTGCCGAATTCAGCACATGTGTGTGATATCCTGGGAAGGAGTAACGGCCGCTTTCCTGTACAAGATATCCCTGTCCAGAATTCACAGGCCCGGAAACAGGATTTTTATAGACATATATCTCGTAAGCCGTATTAAGGTCCGTAGTATAGAACCCTATGGCCTCGAGGGTTTCATTCCTTTCCGAGGAAAAGACATTTCCGCCCCAGGCAACCAGGCTTCCCTCATATTCTTTTGATATTATCCATCCCAGAGGGTCATACTGGTAGATGTGGTCATAATTGTTTTGACTTTCAGCTGTGAACGCGGCGTTCTCATTGTATCCGAGTTTTGTGTCGTAGTAAGAGATATAGAAGTACCCGTTTTCTCCCCATGTGTCACCCCAGCTATTTTTCGCTATAAAAGCTCCGTCTCCTGGAGGAACCTGTGTAAAGTTATTCCTTTCAAAGGAATCATCCCAGCCTACAATGGTTACAGCATGGTTGACAGACAGGTTACCTGTGTATCGATAAGCATAGTTTCTTTGCTGATAATACCCAGTATTCCAGTACATTGTGGAGTACACAGCTCCGTACTCCATAATTGCATTCTTGAGAACCTCGTTATCCAGAGGTTCTGTCTTTTTTGGCAAGAAAAGTGCCTCTTGCACATGTTTCTGTACAGAAAGTCCTGTGGGCGAATAAGAAGATGAATCAGTGTAAGGATCCTCAGATTCATTTACAGGCCCGCTCCAGCGAGAAAGGTATGCTGTTGATATAAATGCATTGCCACCGTCCTCCGGAGTAAGATCAAAACCCTGCGAATAATTCTTTGAGACAAGGTTTTTCATGTTGTTTTCAGAAAAGTCATAGCTTTCTCCTTCTTTTCCCAGGATGTAAGATTCAAGGGAAGCAATACTTGAAAAAGCCCAGCAGCTTCCGTCCTTTCCCTGATTCTTTGCGACTGTTACTTTTCCCTCCTTGCGCAGATCATAAACAGCCGGAAGGTCTGAACCTGAAGCTCCCAGCAAAAGTCCTCCTTCAAAGCTTGCAAGTCCTGACAGGTCTACAGGTGAGGGCTTATATCCGGTGCCTGAAAGCTGTCCGTAGCTACCCACAAAAGAAAAAGATTCAATAGATCCAGGCTGCTGGTCTTCCAGAAAGTCGGGGTTCATCGGGGCTGTTTCAATCCCGGATTCAACCACGGAATCAGCAGGAAGTGTGCTGTTCTGCGGCGTTTCAGGGTCTTCAGTACTTCCTGCAGCAAAACCCAGGCTGCAAGGCAAGTACAAAATCAAAACCATAAACACAAACAGAAAAGATTTTGTTTTTTTAAGCAAGGAGAATTTTATTCTTTTCAAGATCTTTGGCCTCGGTTAGATCGTCTCCTGGCTAGCTTGTATAAGCTTTTTTGGAGCTTGCCGGGATGTAAATCTTTATCATTATTTTATAACTGACTTATAGAACTATTTATGAGATTTGTCTATAAGTCTTTTTCCAACTCAGTTTTATTCTTTATCATGTTTCATGAACTATTTTTTCCCTGTGAACCCTCAACAAATGCTAAATATCGGTTACAGGATAACAAATAAACTCAGACTTT
>DATMYS010000412.1:0-6227 GCA_035560835.1 Methanosarcina sp. | reverse complement strand
TGGTAATTGATGTATAAAGTAAATGGAGTAGTAGTAGAAATAATTTTCATTAAATTAAAAATTATTTTAGGACCAAAACTCCATGTTCTCTCAAAGTTTTACAAAAACCAGAAGAGAGTAAAAAGGTATAAGCCTTTATGCATATTCGTTGTAAGCTATTATTTCTTCAAGAGATTTCCTTGGTCTGGCAGCGGGAGATTCGGCTGGGATCCCCACGGTCAGTAAAGCAACGACTTTTTTGTCCTGCGGGATTTTAAGTAATTTTTTGACTTCGTCTTCGTTGAAAGCGCCGATCCAGCAGGTGCCCAGCCCTAGCTCGACAGCCTCCAGGGCAATGTGTTCAAGGGCGATAGCAAGGTCGACCTGGTGCCATTTTTGGGCGGAATCCCCGATACCTGCAATGATGTGCGAGGCAGTACCTACGAATGCCTGATTATTGCAAGCAGTAACAAGCTGTTTTTTTACTTCTTCATCTTCGACAACAATGAATTTCCAGTTCTGCCTGTTTGCGGCTGATGGTGCAAGCCTTGCAGCTTCAAACAGTTTATCGAGCTTATTCTTCGGTATGTGCTCGTCTTTGTAAGTCCTTATGCTTCTCCTATCCTTGATTATGTCAAATACACTCATGTTAGTCTCACCTACGGTAAGAAGGTAATTGGTTATTTCTAGAATATCACTGTAACTATTCAGGTATTCTTTACAAGCTACCTGAATAGTTACTTACCAAGATTCCTTCTTTTTCTTACAGCATCTTGCTTCCCAATTCTATCTACTGCTCTCTCTAATTCCCGTACCTTCTTAGCATCATGTATCCATAGATTATCGTTATCGATCTTTGCGGTAAGAAATATCAAACCCCATATTAACGTAACAACTGCAAAAATAAGAAGATAAATACCCGATTCGTCTACATCTATAGTTCCCAGTGAATGAAGGATCAACAATATTGCAGAGAAAAACAATAGGAAAACTCTGTATAAAAAAGGCCTGATATCCTTCTTTCCTTCTATTTTGTTAACTGTGTAAATACTACCTTTTAACTCACCAGTTCCAAATGGAAATAACCACTTGATCCCGGAAACCGTGCAGGAATCTTCGAGTAAGTGTAAGAATTGACCAGATATCAAACCTAAAAATAAGAAACCTATAAGAGTAGCGTTTATTCCATGGAATACGAAATAACCAACTATTGTTGTCAACAAAGTGAGTACAAAGTAACTTATGAATACTCCGATAGGTGAATGCATTATGCCTCTATGCTGCTCCTCTACGACGTATTGAAGATTCATTTTTTCTTTTAAATTAAAGAAATTGAAAGAAAAAACTATCAACTTATGAAGAGGAACCATAATATAATAAATTATTTTGAAATCATAGTGTAACTTGGGCTTCTCGTCACTGTCTGCATCAGGTATCAGCGAACCTATGACAGCAGCCACAAGTAAACATAAGGCATATACAGGGTGCGAGTTCTCTGAAAATATCAATGGGATCGTAAATGGAAATACTGTTCCAAGTGTTATAGAAACATGGTCTTTTCCCAACATACAAAAAAATATGTTTTACACTATTTCAATTTAGTGAATGAGTATTCAGCAAATTCTCAAATGAGTATTCTGAGATAGAAAAATTCCTCCATGAAAAAAGTGGTTAATCGTCAGGCAAGAAACTAAAAGTAGATTCGGCTATTTCCGGTTCGCTCAATATGATCGATGAAAGCCAATTGTAGGAGCAATAGGAAAAACCATACATCCTCAAACCTTCAGGAAAAAATCCTTACGCGATGTTCCTGATAATGGAACGCGCGAAAGATATTTTTGAACGAAAAGGTATCAGAATTTGTCTATAAATGAAAGAATCTGCAACTTCTTTTTCAAATTATCCCTTTCTTTTCCAGAAACCCTTCAAGAAGTACGGAGTGAGTCTGAAAGCCACACACTTTGTATGGATCGGCACCCATCGAAAGGGCTACGAACTGGGCAATATTCATGTGTACCATATCGTATTTCACGCCAAACTCTTTTTCGATAACTGGCTGGTAGCGGTCGTACTGAATGTGACAGTTCGGACACATATGAATCATAAGCTCCACGCCTGCTTTTTGAAGGCTGTCAAGTTTAGTCTTTGTCACCTGAAGCGAAGTATCTTTGTTAAGATGGAGCTGGGAAAAGCCCATCCCGCAAGTAAGAGTCCGGTCTTCGTACCAGCGCACAGTCTCGGCTCCGCAGGCTGCTGCTATGGTATCTATCAATTGGGGATTTTCAGGGTTTCCTAGGACATCGAGATACTTGACTTTATAGTAATGGCAGGCATGATGGGCTGCAGCTTTGACCCCCGAGAAGTCAACTTTCTTCTGCTCCTGGATCTTATCGACCTTGCTTAAGAGGATCTCTACTGCATGGTAAAAGTTTGTCCTCGGATTCATATCGTCTTTTTCATAAACAAGATTCTCAAGGCCCTTTTCCCGGAAGATGGAGTTAACTTTTTCCCGGACCTCGGTATTGGTATTCAGGACTTCACAGGCTTCCTTATTTATGGCATAACAGGTTGAACAGAGACAGGTTATATTGGGATGGCCGCATCTTTTTGCGACTGCGAAGTTCCGGGCTGCAATGGCTGTTGTTGTCAGTCCTTCAAAGATATCAGTATAATGTCCTATTCCTGTGCAGCAGGACTGTTCCTCATTTATACAGTAGTCTATTCCAAGCCTGTCAAAGACATAACAAGTGGAGGTTTCCACTCCTGGATACTCCTGTCCGACCATGCAGCTTTTAAATAATAAAAGCTGGCTGTCTGGGATATCTTCTATCGCTTTCAAAGCCGAAATCTCCGCTTTTATTTTCTTTTTTGATGCACTGGTTCTCCAGGAGCTGATGCAGAAGTTTTTCCTGTATTTTTGCCTTGAGCCACTTTTCCCTTTCAAAATAGCCTGTTGCCTCAAGAATGGCCTGAACTTCCCCATGGGTGTTCCTGATATCCTTTGAACTCAGCCCAAGTTCAACACGGGTTGACTCGAGATTTTTCTTGAACTTGATCCAGCGTTCTCCGAGGTCTCTTTCCATATTCTTAACTCCAGCACCCGGTACTTTGCTGGCTCCGTTCTCTGCAAGATACTCTCCTATCTCGAGGAAGTAGGCAAGCTTCTCAATCCCTATACCCTCGTTGATGGCCATCTGCCTGAGCATCTGCACAATTGTTACAGGGCTATTATTTCTGGGACAACGCAGGTTACAGGAGTAACAGTAGAAACAGGACCAGATCATTTCGGACTCAAGCACACTGCGATCGTTTTCCAGTACCTTTTTCACAATCTGACGCGGGCTGTAATCTGTAAAGCGGGCTGCAGGACAGGAAGCCGTGCAGGCTCCGCACTGGATGCAGCGGTCAAGCCCCAGAGAGGCAGGTGTCCGGATGCTTTTCTTTGCGGTTTCTGCAAGGGTTTTACATTCCGGGGTATCGTACTCGTTTACATATGGAATCATTTGATCATCTCTCCTTCCCGGGCAAGGCTGGTAAAAGTGCCTGCAAGCCCTCTTGTGTTTGGAACATAGGCTTTTTTGAAATAGAGCCGGTTTCCTGAGTCTCCAAGTTCTTTCTTCAGTTTCTCGAAATGGCTGACAGTTAGAGGATATATAATCTCGGCTTTCGGGCTGTCTGGAGGATCCTCTATAAAAAGGACGGCCGATGCCCCGCGTTTGAAGGCGTGAAGTAACAGGTCTTTATCAACCACGAGGTTTGTGGGCACCTTGATTAACTTGACATTTGAAGGATAGGTCAGTGCGCTGTTTCCTATATTATCGCAGGTTAAGGATGCGATTCCGCTGTTTACAAAGCCCAACACGTCTCCTTCTTTGACTACACCTTCAACTTCGGCTTTTAGCTGGCTTTTTGTAAAACCTGCAATCTGGATAGCTCCATTCGGACAGACTTCTGTACAGTATCCGCATCCAGTACAGATAAGCGGGTCTACGATAACCTTTCCACTCTCATTTAAGGAAAAAGCCTCGAAAGGACAACTGAGACATTTCTTGCACTGAGTACAGAGTAGCTGATTGATAATCGGGATTTCGTTTACCAGGGCTTTTGGGCTGTCCGCAATAAAGGCACTTCCCCTTACAGCTGCAAGCCCTGCCTGGGAAATAGTGTCCGTAACATCCTTAGGGCTCTGGGCAGTGCCGCAGACAAAGATTCCGTCCAGTGAACTGTCTACAGGTCTCAGTTTCGAATGCCTTTCCTTGATAAAGCCGCTTTCATTCTGGCTGATATTCAGTATATTGGCAATTTTTCGGGTTCCCTTTGAAGGAACCATGGCCGCAGAGAGTACGACGAGATCGGCAGGCAGCTCTGTTATTTTCTGGTTAAGGGTATCTTCGAGTCTGACTAGAAGGCTTTTATCCGGCTTCTCTACAATTTCGGCAGGTCTTCCCCTTACAAATCTAACTCCCATATCCTGGACTGCCCGATAGTAGTTCTCATAAAAGCCAAGAGCCCGCAAATCGACATAGCAGATGGTAATTTCCGTACCCGGATATTTTTTCATTATGAGGTTCGAGTGCTTTAAGGCTGCCATGCAGCAATACCTGGAACAATAGCGATTTCCGCCTTCTTTTTCATCCCTTGAGCCCACACACTGGATCATAACTATCCTTTTAGGGGTTCCCGGATCGCTCTCGAAAGAATTCTCTGAGGAGTTTTTACTACCACAGGTGCCTGTTGAGCTGACAGAACCAGGATCCAGGCTGAAATCCGAAGGCCTGACTAATGCCCCTTTTGTAGGGCCATTGATCCCGAGCATTCTGGCAAGTTCCATCTGGGTCATGACGTTTTTGAAAATTCCATATCCATACTGGGGTTTCTGGGATACGTCATACTCCTCAAACCCGGTAGCAACAATAACTGCACCGACATTGAGTTCAATAATCTCTTCTTTCTGTGAAAAGTCGATTGCTCCGGATTTACAGGCCTCTGCACATTTTCCGCAGGTTTCACCCTTGAACTGCAGACAGTGGTCAGGATCTATGCAGTAGATTTTCGGAACGGATTGGGAAAAACGCAGGGAGATTGCCTTTTTGTCAATGTACCCACAGTTGAACTCATTTTCAACCAGGACAGGGCAGACACGGCTGCATCGGCCGCAGCCTGTACAGTTGTCATGTACGTATCTCGGTTTTCTCCTTAGCTTGACTGTAAAGTTGCCGGCACTTCCACTTAAGCGTTCCACCTCAGTCCAGGTTAGAAGGGTTATTTTTGAGTTAGCTACTACCTCATTCATCAGTGGGCTTAAAGAGCACATTGCGCACTCTTCCGCAAGTTTGTCAGGAGAAAAAACCTTGCCTATTTTTGCCATATTTCCACCTATACTGGAATCTTTCTCGACAAGGTAGGTGGAAACTCCATTATCTGCAAGGTTAACTGCCGCAGTTATCCCTGCAATTCCTCCGCCAATAACAAGGGCCTGCGGAACGATATCTACTTTTATTTCTTCAAGAGGCTCATGATTTTCCAGGCGTCTGAGTTTTCCCCGAATAAGTGAGAGGGCTTTCTCAGTCGCTCTGGTTTTGTCGGGATGCACCCAGGTACACTGTTCCCTGAGGTTTGCTATTTCGAGCATTGCCCGGTTCAAGCCTGCCTCCTGAATACACTTTTTAAATAGAGTGCCATGTTTGGAAGGTGTGCACGAACCTATTACTATCCGGTTAAGGTTCCCTCCCGAAATCTTATTTTTGATGAGGGTCTGTCCTTCTCTTGAACAGAGATACTCGTAATCGAAGACCGGGATCCCTTCTGCCTTAAGGGTTTTCTTAAGTGAGTCAATATCAATACGTTCGGAAATGTTCCCACTGCAATGGCAGATAAATACGCCGGTTTTGTCCAGGGCAGCGTTCATTATATTAAATCTTTCAGGGATTCGTATTTAAGACTTGCCAGAATGATTGGGCTAATGACCCAATTAGGACAGATAATTGTAATTATGTGCAAAATCCGGACAGTTTTGGTGAAAAAAAGTACACTTGAAACTTATATTTGCTCTATTTGTACTGTAATTCTATTCCCTGAGCAAAGGAAAACTATAATCAAAATGCGTTTATCCTATATATACATAGAAGAAGCCTGCAGAGATCGTGGAATATAAATTGTCTTTCGCTCTACAAATTCGAAGCTCTCTGCATGTAAAAGAATAACATGTGAAATTGTCTGAATGTTTTTATAGGCACATAATTATATAT
>DATMYS010000411.1:0-2275 GCA_035560835.1 Methanosarcina sp. | reverse complement strand
TTCTGTGATCAGAGCCTTTTATTTATAAATTTCTTATAATAATATTAGCAAAATAGGGCAATTAAAGAACTCTTAACTTTTCCAAAGATCTCTATATTGATAAGCACTTGCAGCAATTAAACAAAGGATTTCGATTAGAGGGTCCAATTTTTTGAAAATTTGGTGAAGGTATCAAATCAGACTTTTATTCCACAGTGGAACAAATACCCAGTCTCAACCCTCAAAGTCGGAAACCTGGTCTCCAGACGGCTCAAAGATACTCTATATCTTTAATGAGAATAAAAGTTCGATGTTTAACATAAATGCTGACGGGACTGGAAAAAACAGTTAACCCACAATATCTAGCGAGTTTTTCCCCTTTTTCTCGGGATAAAAGTTAAAGATCCTTCTTATCAGATAAAACCGGTTTATATTACGAAGTGTAAAATCCCTTCCTGAATCTTTAACTCAGGGGATATAAGCGTCAACTTCCTCTGTGACTCCTCAGGTTTGAAAATAAGGCAAATAAGCCACATGCCCGGGATACTTATTAAAAAATGGGCAGTGTGCCTAATTTTCTGTAAAATCACAAATCTCAATTAGTTATTGAATCAAAAAATCAATATAAGAAGGTCAATTTTTCCAAAGTATACAAAAACTTGAATTAGATTTTACAGCAAATTCATAACACTGCCAAAAAATGGCAGGATCTCAGTCGACTACGTTATACTTATACTCGTATCCTATTCAAATTCAAGGTAGAATTTTCCAACCCGAAAATATGTGACAATTTTGTCATACAGTTATGAAGTTGAATGTACCTTTTGAGCATGTTTTTAGACTTAGTTAAGTTCTTAAATTTTCAATGAATATGTGAAATTTACTTTTATCCATACTATTTGAAGAGAATATTTATGCTCTATTTTTCGCCGAATCCTGGTCATGAAGGCTGTGGAGTTGAAGAGCAAGTAGGAAATCGCTTTCGATAGGAAAACTAATCTGGAGTAAGAACAATAGGATTAACAAGGACTATTGTGGGGTCTGGTATATCGTCGGTAAATGTAAACGAGCTGGATGAAGTTAGAACTATCGAAGAAGGATTCAAAAAGGCGTATAGTGGGGATCTGAAAGGAACAGTAGAAGCTATTGACAGACTCAAGGGTTTTGCATACCAGTTGATTCACCTGGATGCCGATGCTGAAAACGAGCTTGATCTAAAAGCAATAATTATCTCTATAGGGGATATAGCGAGAGTATCTGCTGAAATGAAAATGGAACAGGCATGCTCAGTTTCAGGTCGTGTTCTTGGAGATATAGCACTCGAGGCTGCCAGTCAAAAAAGGGAGCCTATTGCTATAAAGGCTTTATCCATTGTCGGGAGCCTTGCTCTAGAGTTTACAGGAAAAGGCCTGGACGAGGCAGCCAAAAGTGCAGCCGAATCACTCGGAACTTGCGGGAAGGGCTCTTCAAGAATGAAAATGGAAACGCTGATAAGCCTTTCTGAGGTTTACCTTATGCAGGTATCGCTGAGATCCATAGAAAAAGGCCGTTATAAGGCAGGAATTGCTGCTATAGGTTACCTTGGGGAGATTGGAATTGCTTCGGCCGAACAGTCAATAGAAACCAGTATTCTGGAAGCTGCAGTCATTCTTGAAGATCTGGGTAATGCCGCTGTAAGGGAAAATAGTGAGCCCTACGCAAAGGTAGTAATTGAGGCACTTGAAAACCTGGGTACCGAGGTTTCTCAGCGCGGTATGAAAAATATACTTGTCCAGATTGCGTGGTCTCTGGAAATGATCAGAGTGCTTACTCTGGAGCAGGGCCTGAAAGGAGCTTGCTTTGCCGCAAAGGCTGCGCTTGAATCCATCAACACTACAGGGCTGCTTGATGCAGAACAGAACCTGGAAAAAATCAGGGAAATAAAGGAATTCCATTCTTTTATCCTGAAAAAGAGTTAAAGAAGCAGTTGAGGAAAGTTAGAGTTAAGGAAGTAGAATAGGGAGTTAAATAATTAAGAAACTTAACAAACCGGGAGCAGAGCCTGAATATCTATTTTTTCCCGCATACAAGTATCAAAGATTCTAAAAGAAAAAATCCTTATAGAAAAGAAATTCGGTGTAAAAAGAATATGGTGCTCCGGCCGGGATTCGAACCCGAGTCTTCGGCTCGAAAGGCCGGAATGATTGGCCGGACTACACTACCGGAGCACATTGCATCTCACAGCGAGACCTTCAATAGACTTAAGTAATATATAAATCTGTCCCTTATATATCCTTTCTGTTGTGATCTATTAACT
>DATMYS010000410.1:0-3317 GCA_035560835.1 Methanosarcina sp. | reverse complement strand
AATCTCATCCATTTCGATCTTGGGTACATCCAGGTCTTTCATCATATTGTCATTTACTTTATCGCATTGTTCAGATGCACGAGCTAACCATCGCTTTACACTGACAGATTGTACCTCTAAAACATCGGCAATACCTTCAATGCTCATGCATTTCATAGACATTTTTAAAGCTAAATCAATAGTTTGCTCATCTTTGCGAAGATTATGATAAAAAGTATCTGTATGGTCATTGAATACTTTGCCGCAGTGGCAGCAAAGATATCTTCTTGTTTTTTTCCACGACTTATGTAAGTTCCCTTTCCAGTAACATTGCCTTGGTCAGTAAGACCATAGAGATTGCAGCCTTTGTTCGGACAGGAAACGTCAATAAATTATGGTTTTGGACCTCTTTTCCCCATATACAAACATATGATGTTCAAATATATAATACAAATCAGATACAAATTGACCATCCAACATTTAATAGATTTCCTTAACCCTTCCAACCTGGCCATCCGTTAACTGCACTTTTATTCCGTGCGGATGAGTTGAAGAATTGGTTAAAATTCTTTTTACAACGCCCTGAGTGATTTTTCCAGTTTTCTGGTCTTGTTTTAAGACAATTCCTACACTTATCCCTTCTTTAATATTCGCTCTGATAGTGCCTTTGTTCATGACAGAAGGTAAATTTGGGATTATATAAATGTGTACATTTACAGAAATTCAAATGAGAATTCTGTAAGGTACAACCTGAATGATATACTTTGTATCCTTCTGGATCTTCACTCTTTACTTTTGCCGCAGTGATTGTATCAAAAGTTAAAGCGACAAGGAAAAACAGATAAACTAAGGCAGTCCATAGTAGAATATAGAAGATTTCCTCTGCACAGATCGACGCTTAAAATAATTTTCGAGAAGGATTTATCTTCCTGAAAACAGCCAGTACTTCTTTACTGATTTTCTGATTTTATTACTTAGCAAGTCAATTAAATTGCTTCACTCTTATATACAGAGATACCTTTATACATTTTATAATACCTTTTACATTCAATTTCCTACTCAATAATTATTCAACAATTACTCAATGATAATTAAGAATTGCCAGTAGAGCACCTAAAAAAGCTAAGAGAGGAATCGAGCGCAAAAAAAGGTTAAAAGGAGAGATGAAGTAACGAGCCGAAGGACTTAAAACTGAAGGGAGAGCAAAAAGAGCTAGATTTGAAAGACTGGATTTAAGAGCGAGTTCCAAAGGACTGAAGGAAGATTAAAGAGAACTTAAGGAAAAGTTAAGGAATATTAAAGAGTATTTAAGGAAAGTTTGAGGAAATTTAAAGAAAATTAAGGCGCTTCCTGCTTAGATTTCGGGTGAAAACATGGAAAAATACGATTATAGTGAACTTGGGCTGAAAGCCGGGCTTGAAATTCACCAGCAGCTGGATTCGAAGGAGAAGCTGTTCTGCAGGTGTCCGACCCTTATAAGGGATGTCAAGGATTCAGACTTTGAGTTTTTCAGGTATCTCAGGGCTACGGAAAGTGAGATGGGAGAAAAGGATAGGGCTGCTGTGGAGCAGACCAAGATCCGAAGGAAGTATATCTATAAGGCTTATGACACTACCTGCCTTATAGAAAATGATGAAGAGCCTCCAAGAGAACTCAATAAGGAAGCCCTGGACATTTCCCTTGGGATTGCAAAGCTCTTCAACATGAAGCCTGTCGACCAGATGCACGTTATGAGAAAAATCGTGGTTGACGGGTCGAATACAAGTGGGTTTCAGAGGACTGCTTTTCTTGCAAGTGACGGATATATCGAGACCTCTGATGGGCGCTGTGGAATTGACAGCCTCTGCGTGGAAGAAGAAGCTGCCCAGAAAGTAGAGGAAATTGGAGACTCGATCATTTATTCCCTGGACAGGCTGGGAATTCCGCTTGTGGAGATCGCAACAGCTCCGGATATCAAATTTCCCAGCCAGGCGAGAGAAGTTGCCGAGCAGATAGGAATGTTCCTCAGGTCTACAGGCAAAGTAAAGAGAGGGCTTGGCACGATCAGGCAGGATGTAAATATCTCTATTGCTGAAGGCGCAAGAGTCGAAATAAAAGGGGTGCAGGCGCTTGACCTCATAGAAGATATTGTCCACAGGGAAGTTGAAAGGCAGTTAAATCTTCTTTTTATCAGGCAGGAACTTATGGAGAGAAAAGCCTTCGTCTGCGAGGAAATCTACGACGTAACAGGGCTTTTCGTAGACACGAAATCCAAGGTCATGCAAAAAGGAGTGAAAAAAGGTGCAGTTCTTGCAGCCCTTCTCAGGAAATTCGATGGACTTGTAGGTAAAGAAGTGCAGCCAGGAAGAAGGCTAGGGACCGAATTTTCAGACAGATCAAAGACTGCGGGCGTTGGAGGGATTTTCCATACCGATGAACTTCCTAACTACGGAATAACCGAAAAAGAAGTCAATGCTGTCCGAGATGCAATAGGTGCATCTGCAGGGGACGCCGTAATAATGGTTGCGGACGAGCCCGAAAAAGCCAGGCTCGCAATCGAAGCGGTTATTCAAAGGGCAAAAGAAGCCATAGAAGGAATTCCTGAAGAGACCCGAAAAGCTCTTCCCGATGGAAATACCGCTTATATGCGTCCCCTTCCTGGTGCTGCAAGGATGTACCCTGAAACCGATGTGCCTCAAATCGAAATCTCGCAGGAATATTTTGATGCAATTGAGATTCCCGAACTCCTTACTGAAAGGGCGAAACGTTTTGTTTCCGAAAACAGCCTGAATAAAGAACTTGCCGAAAAAATAGCTTATTCAAAGTATCTTCCTCTCTTTGAGGAGCTGATCGAGACATACAGGAAAGATGTAAACGTAAACTCAACCCTCATTGCCAGAACTCTTGTCGGAATCGTTCCGGAAATCCGGAGAAACGGAGTAGAGACCGAAAACCTTACAGATGAGCATTTCAGCGGGCTTTTTGCAGCCATTTCAAACCAAGAAATCGCAAAAGAAGCCATCCAGGACCTTTTGGCCGCTCTTGCAAAAGAGCCTGAACTGAGCACACCCGAAGCGATCTCAAAGCTTGGGCTCAGCGCTTTTGACCCTGAAGAAGTCGAAAACTTCATCAGGAAAACCGTCAGGGAAAGGGAAGATTTTATTAAGGAAAAAGGCCCGGCGGCTCTTGGTCCCCTCATGGGCATTGTCATGAAGGAATATAGGGGCACGGTTGATGGAAAAATCCTTAGCCAGATGTTGAAAAAAGAACTCGATAGCTTCATTAATCAGGGATAACTCCCTTCTTTTTCCTTTATCTTTTATTTTTCATTTTTATTTTTCATTTTTACTCTTCATTTC
>DATMYS010000409.1:0-2386 GCA_035560835.1 Methanosarcina sp. | reverse complement strand
CAATTCAAGGGGGACGCAAGGCGGATTGCCGAAGGAGATGTGCTGGCCGACGGGCTTGAAATTAAGGGGACTCGAATTGAAGTAGTTCCGGCTTATAACCTTGATAAACCCTATCATCCCCGTGGATTGGGAGTGGGGTATATAGTGGAACTTGGAGGGATCCGGATATATCATGCGGGAGATTGTGATTTTATCTCTGAGATGAAAAATATCAGGGCCGATGTCGCCCTTTTGCCTATAGGGGGTACGTACACAATGGACGAAGAAGAAGCAGCAAGTGCGGCTGCAGCAATTTCCCCAAAAGACGTAATTCCAATGCATTATGGGAAACCAGACGTAACGGATGGAGATCCCGAAAAGTTTAAAGCTCTTGTACACGGCAAGAATCCAGATATCAATGTGATTATTCTTGATTCCTGATTTTAATCATAAAAAGCTTAAGTAAAGAAGCTTAAAAAATCGAGGTCTGAGACGAAAACGCAGGATCGGTCTACCCATGTCCAGAATAGCAAGAAAACAGCAGAAAAACTTGATTCAAGTAATAGCAATCCAGCGCATGTGGCGGCTTTTTGAGCTTGCAAAAAGCGAGCATGCAGAACATCCTGACCGCAGTGAGCGTTACGTGCAGCTTATCAGGAACATCTCTATGAGAAACCGGATGAGCATTCCAAGAGAGATAAAAAGTAGAATCTGCAAACACTGCTATGCTTTTCTCGTGCCCGGAAAAAATGCCCGCTACAGGTTGAAGGAAGGATATATCGTTATTTCTTGCCAGCGCTGCGGAAAAGAAACGAGATATCCATATAAGAGGTTAAAATAAAGGTTGTTGGGCACATAAGAGCTGCCTGAAGCTCAGAAAGAGGAATTTTTAGGTATCTGGGGCATTTTAAATACTTCAGGAGTTCTAAGTCCTTTATTTTTTTATTAATGTTCTTTCTATTAACGTTCTTTCTATTAACGTTCTCTCTATTAACGTTCTCTCTATTAAGAACCAATGTTAACTTTAAGTTTTGGCAGAACTCTCCGGCCCTCGCCTCTTCTTTATGGCTAAGGATATCTGTTTTGCAATAACGGTTTTCGGACCTGTATCATCCACAAGCACTCTCCCACTCACTTCCCACCAGGACTTGGGATAGGCTTTTTCAGGCTCTACTTCGGGATTCAGGCCAAGTTGTCGGGCTGCTTCTTTTATCTCATTAAGCTGCGGTTCCCTTATCGCATTTTTCCGGGAGATTATTCTACCGCTGCTCCTTGATTTTGTCTGGTCGAGATATACCGGCCAGATTACAAGTTTTCCCCTATCTCTCATCATCATGGTTATCTTCGTCCTAAATTGCTTTCATGAAATTTAAAGCTGCCCCGGAAATCTTTACAGACCAGGACTTTATTCCTGTTTATGGGAACTTTTATTATACTGAACCTATAACCTGTAATTATTTATCTTTCCCGAACAAGTTCTGCATGGTGCTAATATGATTCCGTCATTTGCAATTGATGAAAAGGTAAGAGCTTATATAAGAAAGAGCGGGCAGGATTTCAGGCTCTGCACCTCCCCTGAGGGCCCTGTACTTATTCCAATCGATACAGCCGAGCCCAAGCCTTCAGACCTTAAAATCCTGATTGGTAGCAATATTCTTTATGTTTCCAAGCTTCAGGCAAAATACATAAAAAAAGTTGAGTGGGCTATGGTGGAAAGGTTCCTGAATCAACAGAGTTAATTATAGACAGATTCAACTTTTCAGAGATAGAAACTTAGCAATATAGTTAAGGCAGAAAAGTCAGGTCAACAGCGTCAGGTTCAGAGCCCATTCTCGTAGGAGTTCGTGCGTTCGAATCGCACCTCCCGCATCAAACTTTTCTATTAGCTCTTATTTTGGTGATGATCTCCTGGAGTTTGCAACCTGCATAAACAACGACAGCACCAGGGGCCTCGATGTAAGGCTTTCTATTACGCATGAAGTTTTATCTCCATAAGGACACCTTATTTTTGATCTTAGAGCCTCTGATGTGGCCATTTTAGAAGTACTTTCCAGAACAAGCAGGATCTGAAATCATGGAAAAAACTCCGGAAAATACTTCTGAGATCCTCCAGGGTAAAAGCCAAGAAAGAAAAATCTCCGATCTCCAAGGGTAGTAGCTGCAAAGATAGCAGCCTGCAAAGGTAGTCGCCTGCAAAAACTCCGACAGAAAGAAAATGGCAGTGTTATGAATTTGCTGTAAATTCTAAGTCAAGTTTTTGTATGCTGTGGAAAAAATTGGCCTTCTTATATTGATTTTTTGACTCAATAATTACTTAAGATTTGTGATTTTACAGAAAATTAAGCACACTGCCTTAGCTACAGTATTACAGAAGAGCCTATGTAAATGAATATTCAAACCATAATAA
>DATMYS010000408.1:0-5735 GCA_035560835.1 Methanosarcina sp. | reverse complement strand
ATTACGACCACAGACCTGATCCCGAGTTCTTTTGCCTCCTAAATAATACGTTTGAGGTTATTAAAATCGGCTATTTTTGCTGAGTCCTCTCCACTCTGTGCATAGCAGTAACGACAGCGGAGATTGCATGATTTGTTTGTTTCAAGGCGTATGGCTAAAAGCCTGTTTGAGTTCCGTGCCTGATGGGCTTCCTGTGCCCCGTACATGTACCCTTTCAGTATCGGAGGCGGTGAAAACAAGCTTAATGTATCCAGGTTCTTCGATTCTCCCTTCCACATATTAAAATGTATATTTAACGTTCCTTATCAAATTACAAGAAACTATAGTCACCTTTACATTTAATGCAATATTATTATACTAAGGCAATTATACTAATTTAGTTATGAGTTTGGAGATGTTTACCACTTCTGATATTGCCACAAGTCTAAGGAGTTAAGGAGTTCCTCCGGGACCTGTGTTTCCTCTGTGGTGTTAAAATCTACTGATTTCGCATAGACAACAGATCCGGATTTATTGACAAAAAGTATCACATTAACACTGATTCCGGAAAAAGTCTGGTTGTCGAAGTTTTAATCTATATATTGCTGATTTCCATCCTCAATAAAACGGTAAGTACCATTCCAATAGGCCCAATCATATTTCCTGATAACAGGCTAACCGAAGATCTCATAGATACCATCTCCAGTTACCTGCGTTCCTGAATAGGGAGAAGTATGCAAGGGATTACGGAGTTCCAGACTGGCTTCGAGAACTTACAACACTCTACGAGCAGATTTCGAACCTTATAGTTATGGGTACTTGCTTCATAAACGACCTTGCTCCAGGATTTCTGAATGCCCTTGAAGAAATATCCACCCCCTACGCCGGAGACATAAATTCTGAGGACAGTGACAGTATTCTGAGCGCACTGTACTATATAACCCTAATTTGACAGTAACCCTAATTTGACAGATTCTGTTAATTAATACAGTATTTTCTTGCAAAAAACACATTGCATTGACACATTACCGGGTGGTAAAATGAACAATGTCAAAAAATCAATGAAAGCAAGAGATAAATTTGAATTGTATGAAGAAAACAGATGTCTGAAGCCCATTTATACATTACAAAATGTATGTTTCTGTCAAATTAGGGTTGAAAAATTAATTTGTTTTTCTTCTCAATCATTACCATTTTTCTCGGTATTTTCATCATCCCAAACAAGATCGAGTTCTAATGCTCCGTATTTTGTAATCCCATAATTTGCAGTAATAGAATAAAATCTAGTCTGGGAGCCTAAACAGTTTTAAGACGAAGGTCAAAATCCCATAAAATATTTGAAGTATACATTATTAATAAGTTCGACTTTCAGAGATCAACAGATTGATAAGGTGGAATAGCTTCAATTGAATTTAGCAGTACCGAACAGTTGGTCTGAGATAAGCGGTGCTTAGATGCTACCCTCAAGTTTCTTTTTGTTAGCTGTAGAGGAAATGATTTATAATGTCAAGCAAGACAACCTTCGAAATAGAAGACAAGTGTCTTCCGCCTTTCTTTGTGAAGCAGAAAATCTCCATTGAAAAAGGAGAGGGAGTTTATGTATGGGATGAAGAAGGGAAGATGTATATTGATTTCACATCAGGTTGGGGTGTAACATGCATTGGTCACTCAAATCCAGTCATCACTGATGCCCTGATTGATCAGGGAAGAAAGATAATTCAAAACCCCAATTCGGGACTTACATATTCTCCGGCACGTGCACGTTTACTGTCTTTACTGGTAGAAATTCTGCCTCCCAATCTTACAAGAGTATTCTTCACAAATAGCGGAGCTGAAGCAAACGACGCTGCCATTAAACTTGCTCGAAAGGTAACAGGCAGACCCGATATAATTTCTACAGATCAAAGCTTTCATGGGCGTACGATCAGTACAACATCGGCAACAGGTCAGGCCAAGCATAGGGATAGGTATAGTCCTCTGATGCCTAATTATCGGTTCGTTCCCTATGATGACCTGGAGGCTATGAAACGTTCTCTGGACGAGAATGTTGCGGCAGTAATTCTTGAACCTATTCAGGGAGAAGGTGGAGTTCATATACCATCTGAAGGATACCTGAAAGAAGTAAGCAACCTGTGTAAGAAGAATGGCAGCCTGCTGATTGTGGATGAGATCCAAACTGGTTTTTTTAGAACAGGGTCATCTTTTGTTATAAGTTCCTGTGGTGTGAGAGCAGACTTTATGACAATGGCAAAAGGAATCGCAGGTGGTTTCCCATTTGGTGCTTTCGCCTTATCTGAGTCCGTTGCAAAAAAGCTCGAGATCGGCGACCATGGAGGTACATACTGTGGCAACCCTCTTGGTTGTGCCGTTTCCTACGCAGTAATAAAATACCTGATAGATAACAACATTTCCAATAATGTAGCAGAAATAGGCTGTCTTGCCATGAAAAGAATGAGTTTATGGCCGAAAATTTATGGAAATGTAATTGTCGATATACGGGGAAAAGGGCTTCTTATTATGGTCGAATTCCAGAGCGAAGATATCGCTACAAATGTCAAAAACGAGTGTTTGGCAAGAGGCTTATTTGTCACTCAAACTCAGAGTAATGGGATTAGGATATTTCCCGCGCTAAACATCAAGAAGGATGAGTTAGAGGAAGGTCTTCTAATTATCGAGGACGTGGTTAAGAAAATTAACCTTACCTTCTAAATGCTCCCTTATAGCTGTCTAAGCCAGTTTAGTATGAAAAAAGGCCAAGAAGGTATGGTAACTGGATGGGTTAGGGATTTTTTAAAAATTGGCATTAAGAAAACCTATATAGGCACCGAGGTTTATATCAAAAGTCCTAAAACCACCCAGAGGTCTTAAGACCTATCCCATTAAGGTGAATAGCGATAAGATGCTCATCAACATTGATTACTGGCTTTTTTTTAATCCCTTTGTCAGTTCTGCGATATCGCCGACTAATTCCAAGCCGGCGTTTCTTCCAGTTCCAGAATAGATGAGCTTCGTGCCAGGACCATTTTTCTTCAATAGAGCCACATTGATACTGGAGTTTAGCGACTCGTTAACCTTCGCTGTCATTTCTCCCAGTCTTGGTGCAGGGAGCTCGACGCCTTCCGACCTGTCCGCATCAATGTCGAGCCGATATGCCTTGTTTTCCAGCCGGATTCGAATGTTATCGTCGGTAACATCGAGCCCAGTGATCTTTGCCCCTGAATATGTCGTAAATTTGTACAATTTTTTATCACATAAGAAGCCGAAGATGTAACCTGTGAAATAACTGCCGAGCCAGGGTATCTTCGCGATCGAGCCTGAGAGTGATATGCCGTTTCGATCGAAGTGGTTAGTCTGCATCCATATCCAGGAGGAAGGCATTGAAACGCCCCAATCCTTTTCTATATAGCCCCTGCCACCCTTGAGATCTTTCCTTATGCCATTAACCTCAATGAATCCCTCGACGGCGTGATCCATACTCAATATGCCATGATAGCATTCCATTCCCGGCACGAATGCATACCAGCCCATCACCCCTGGAGACAGCAGCTTCACAGGCCAGGGATATGTATCCTTGAAGCTAATGCGGGCAGCGATAGTGTCTACTCCCTGCTCGAGGTTGAGCTTCATCTCACTAATGCTAAAAAAAGATCCACCAATAGTAAGCTCGAAATTTTTATCTCCTGCCTTCAGGCTATCGAGAGGATATCTAAAATAACGCATTCGCTGCGCTCTGGCATCCAGAAACATGATAAAAGCATGTGACTTTAATGGATCCCCAGTTATGGAGACGCCAGGGATGACAGCATAGGCGTTCTTTTCGCTGTAATCTACAATCTTAAAATACCAGCCTTCGAAAAAATCTTTCTTTTTTCTCCGGCCATGGAAGATTTCCGGCTTCCAGATATCGAGCATCATGTATGATAGGTGAACCATCATTTAGAATCTTATGGATAATCCATGCTTTTTACATAGAATTAGTCTGCCATTTTTTAAATGACTAACAATTTTTTCTGTCGGCTGAATATCTTCACCAGCCCAAACTAGACCAAGTTCAAGTGTTCCATATTTGGTTATACCATAATAGGAATCAACATGCTTAGGGACATTCTATCACGATTTAAATAACAGTCATACTCACTATGGTGTCTATATTGGGGTATGCTCCTACATCGCTTTTCTTGACTTTTGTATGTCCAGCGACACATTTAATTTGTTGAAAATGAAAATACCATTGATTCCACTGTAGCATTGGTTAAAAAGACTGGCTTGACAGTGAGGAAAAAAGCTATTTAAAAGCAGTTAATAAATAGATTCTTTAAAGGAATTTAATGAATGGGGGAGAAGATAATGCCTACAAAAGAAGAGATAGATATCCAAATTATGGAACTTTGGGATGAGATTTTTGCACTTGAAGATAAACTTGGTGAAGAGATAGATATCAAGTATGCAAAATGGCGTAAAGTAGAGCCATTACTGGATAAAGGTGTAGATGCAGCTGCGATTGTAATGCATATAGAATCTATGAAGGGAATCAGCGAAGAAAGCATGCTTATTTACAAAGAAGTCAAAATAATCAAAGATAAGTACAAACAAGAAATGGACGAGAAACACGCGAAAATAGCCACGTTGAACAAAGAAAAGAAAACGATATAAAATGTCGCTTGTTGACTTTTCCAGGAGAGACATCAGAGATCAGGGCACCTCAGCTTCAGATCGAAAATACAGATGTCTTATGATACTCAAAAGCTTACAACTTCAATCCACATATCAGCAAAGGTTGCGACTCTTTTATAACGCTTTTTTACAAGGCTCTTTCATAAGACCATCTGCAAGGTTCCTGGAGTAATTGTATTCTTCTTCACTCCTTTTTTTACATAGTTGTCTTAAAAATTACGGCGCCACGTATAGTCATCAGATTTTTTTTGTCAAGATTTTTTGCAAAAAGGTTGCCAGCGTAATTATTTTTCTGTCGGGTTTAATAACGGATTGGATTAGAACCATATCTTGAACCCTGTCGTTTTTCGTCCTCTACTTTTGTTTCATGCGGTACAGTTGAACCAGTTTTTTCATCCTCTACTTTTATTTTATGCGATACAGTTGAACTAGTTGGTTTTTCATCTTCTGCTTTTGTTTTATGCGATACAGTTGAACTAGTTGGTTTTTCATCTTCTGCTTTTGTTTTACGACAACCAGACAAACAGCCACATTCTTTGCAATTCATGATATGTTTTACAACGCAAGCAAGTCCTATTGCTGCTAAGCTACAGCCCACTATTTTCATTAATTTATGCACAGTTATTCACCCCAAACTATTATTGTACTTTATCGTTTATGAAGATACTCAAACAAGCAGATTTGTCACAATTATTTTGTCAACATAAGTATATTTCAAATCTTTATTTCAGTCGAATACCCCGCTAGCTTGCTGCGGGGATGGAAATTTGGAGTGGTAGCGCGAACATACCCCGTTGCTTGCAGCGGAGTGCGCCAGCACAACTTTGATTTAACTGTCAAAGTCAGGATAGAATTCATGAGAAATTCGTGAGAAATTCATGAAAAATTCATGAAAAACTTATGAAAAGCTTATTGACGGTGTATCAGCAGTTGCAATGATTTATCGATCGTTCATTAGCAATTCCTTTCGGCTTTTTGATCTTTAATATTTGGTATTATAAGTCAGGTAGTTTTGTGTAGACTGAGTATCACATTTTGTCATTATAAAGTCAAGTATTGAAAGAAAAAGGAAAATGATATAC
>DATMYS010000407.1:0-8191 GCA_035560835.1 Methanosarcina sp. | reverse complement strand
GTAATTATCACATAATTTACAGTTCTGATATATAAATCCAGCAGAGGATTTTCTTAATAGCCAGGACTCAGAAAAGTTGAAGGAATTATGGTCAAGGACCAAAATTTCTTTACCAATCTCAAATGAAAGGTTACTCACGGAAAGCACAGAAAATATAGAATAAAGGAAATTGGGGCACAATTCGTCCGTGCTTTCCGTGTCTTCCGTGGTTATAAAGTAAGTGCAAATACTTACGTTAGGGACTATAATACGCTCTTATACGCTCTTGAAGTGGGCAATTCTCAAACAAGTACTTCGTCCAAGAGGAAGGGCGGGTAAAACACTCCTTTCTCAGTAATTACCGCAGTTACGTTTTCCATGGGAGTTGCGTCAAAAGCAGGATTGTAAACTTCGACGTCTTTCGGGGCAAGCTGCTCAGACCCGAAAAAGCGCAACTCATCCGCATCTCGCATCTCAATCTTTACACTGCCTTCCCAGCCGTCAAAATCGAAAGTAGAGATAGGGGCTGCCACGTAGAAGGGAATATCGTGCTCTTTTGCAAGAATGGAGAGAGAATAGGTGCCTATTTTGTTGAAAATGACATCCTGGGTAATCCTGTCAGCTCCTACAAGCACACTATCTACAAGTCCCTGCTGCATTACCCATCCAGCCATAGAATCCGAAATAAGGGTTACTGGAATCTTGTCCTGCATTAACTCCCATGCAGTGATCCTGCTTCCCTGGTTCAGGGGCCTGGTCTCACAGGCAATAACTTTTATCTCTTTGCCTTCAGCAATAGCCGAACGCACAACCCCAAGAGCTGTGCCCCAGTCAACGCAGGCTAGCCTGCCTGCATTGCAGTGTGTAAGTACGGTGTCTCCATCCTTCAGGAGTTTTGCCCCGGATTCACCTATTAACTTATTGGTGGTTATATCTTCTTCCGCAATGTTCCTGGCTTCTTGAAGGGCAATGCTCCGGACATCCTGAACATCAAAGGCATCCGAAATAGCTCTCAGAACTCTATCTGCCCCCCAGCTAAGGTTTACTGCCGTAGGGCGGGTTGACTTAAGAGTTTTTCCCGCAACCTTGAGGTCTCTTGTTATTGTTTCTAGATCTCTGGCCTCACTCAGGAAAGCTGCAAGGGCGATCCCGAAACCTCCTGCTGCACCGAGAGCAGGCGCACCTCTTATCCTGAGAGATTTTATAGCCTCACAGAGAGAACTCAGGGTTTTGCATTCTATTATCCTGTACTCTTTGGGGAGAAGGGTCTGGTCTACCAACACCACAGAATTGGAATCTTCCTTCCAGTCAATTGTCCTCATTAGATCACTTTCCGATTTAAGCGTCAGATTCTGCCGAAAAAATTTCCACTTTTCTTTCAAAAGCCCCATAAGATAAAAACCTATTCAACTGACACGGCTCTTTACTCTCATATTGTTACTCTCATATCGTTATTCTTTTATTTCATTATCTGAGAAAGTTAAAATTAATTATATTAAAGACAATCTTTAAACTCAGAATAACCAGAAAAATGCGGCAGGCCAAACTTCTTGAAGCCAGCCTTCATAATAAAAATTTTGTTTAAGGAATAAGTAACACGTGAGATATAAATAAAGCAATCTCTTTTTCCATAGAAGCAAACTTACAAATAATAGATTTATAGAGTAACAGAGCAAATAAGACAAGACTTAAAATCAATAGCTAAAATACAGGAAGTCGTAATTTTCAGAAATATAAATTATTAAACTTCATGGACCTTGAATCCGTAAATCCTTGAATCTGTAGATTCAAAAATCACGAGAGATCTGTCATTTCATTAGTGCGGTTTATGAGAATCTGGGTATTCATCGGAGAGTAAGCGCTTATGACAAAAATAAAAATAGCAATTGCAGGAATCGGGAACTGTGCAAGCTCTTTGATACAGGGCATTGAGTACTATAAAGTCGAGGATAAAGAACCCATAGGATTGATGCACAGGGAAATTGGTGGATATAAACCTGGCGATATTAAAGTTGTTGCTGCCTTTGACATTGATGCCAGAAAGGTAGGAAAAGATGTCTCTGAGGCCATCTTTGCTTCCCCGAACTGCACAGCGGTTTTTTGTCCTGATGTTCCGTCCACAGGCGTGAAGGTTAAAATGGGCAGGGTTCTCGATGGAGTCTCTGACCATATGAAGAATTATAAGGAAAGTCAGACTTTTGTTGTCAGCAAGGAACAGGAAGCCACAAAAGCCGATATTGTGAACGAAATTAAAAACTCGGGTGCCGAGATGCTTCTTAATTACCTACCTGTAGGTTCTGAAGAAGCAGTCCGTTTTTATGCCGAGTGTGCTCTTGAAGCAGGTGTAGCTTTCATTAATAATATGCCTGTTTTTATCGCAAGCAATCCTGAATGGGCAAAGAGATTTGAGGAAAAGAATATTCCGATCATTGGTGACGATATCAAAGCTCAGCTTGGGGCCACTATCACGCATAGGATTCTTGCAGACCTTTTCGAAAAACGAGGCGTAAAACTCGAGAGAACATATCAGCTCAATACTGGGGGAAACACGGATTTCCTTAATATGCTCAACAGGAACAGGCTTGCTTCCAAACGGGAATCGAAGACCGAAGCCGTTCAATCAGTGCTTTCCAGAAAACTTGATGACGACGATATTCACATTGGACCCAGCGATTACGTTCCCTGGCAGAAAGACAATAAGGTTTGCTTCTTGAGAATGGAAGGCAAGCTTTTTGGGGATGTGCCTATGAACCTTGAACTCCGGCTTTCCGTAGAAGACTCTCCTAACTCTGCAGGTGTGGTAATCGATGCCATCAGATGCTGCAAGCTGGCTCTTGACCGCGGGGTAGGAGGAGTTTTGTATTCCCCGGCTTCCTACTTTATGAAACATCCGGCGATTCAGTACCCCGACGACGAGGCTTACAGGCGGACTGAAGAGTTTATATCCGGAACCAGGGAACGTTAAAACCCTGGTGAGGGATTCCTGTGAAAAGGACTTCTAAACCCCGGAAGTACCCGGGAGTTTTAAGTTTTTCTACCCTGAATGATTTTGAAAAGGCTTTTCTAAGAACTTTTTCCTGATTTTTTTATCCGGTTTAGCGAATTCCATCTGCCGTAATTCTAAACTCTGCGCTCGAGCCTTCCGGGCGGGACCGATGCTTGTACAGAATGGCACGTCTTGTTCCTTCGCCTGTTTTTTCCAGCTGGATAATCGCCTTTGAGATATGTTCCAAGGAACTACCGCCAAGCGGGCGCACCCCTCCTGAAGTAATATCCGAATATACCTGGTTGGTTATGACTGCAGTAAAACCATGTTTGCGGGCAAGGGCATGCAAAAATCCTATCTGGCTGGCAAGTTCTCTGCGGCTTTTCATGCCTGTCTCATCGTCTTCAAGCTCGAACCTGTAGTATGAAGTTGCAGAATCCAGGATCACCAGACCGATATTCTCACCGGCTATTCTCTCCACCTCCCTTACAGCTGCATATTGTTCTTCAAAATTCAGAGGTTCATAGATAATGATGCTCCTGGCTATTTCTTTTGCATTTTCCCCTGCAATTTGCTTGAAACGAGCAGGAGAAAGCCCTTCGGTATCTATGAAGATGACTCTCTGCCCTTGTTTTACGCATTCCACTGCAAGTTGGATGCAGATATTTGTTTTCCCTGTTCCTGCAGCTCCGAAGATTTGAGTCACAATCCCTTTTTCGAAACCTCCTCCCAGAAGTTCGTCAAGGGGCTTGCAGCCGGAAGATAATAATTTCTCTATGAAATGACACCTCTTTTTGCGCTTGATAAATATAACTGACCCATGATATAACGTTTTTTTGTGATTTTCAACTTTTTCAGGAAAATTAAAGATTTTCTAAGAGGAATAAGAAAGATAAAGTGGATATAAAAGGAATGCTCGGGTATAGACTCTCAGCCCTGAGAAGAAGAAAAAGATTTCACAAGAGTACAGTGAAAATGAAAATTTTCATTTAGTAATAATTCAGAGAGTTTTGAGGAATAATTCCTTATATATGTTAGCCGTACCTGTACCCGGCAAATTGGATGCAAATATCTTTTAAAGCCTTCTGTGCTTGAAATTGTTTCCTTAAAGAAGACAGTTTTTCAAAAACAGGAATCCTTAAATTTGTTATCAGATCTGGTAACAAAGAGAAGATCTTTGTATACAAAATAAAGGTGTCACTGTATCCAGACCTGAGGTCAAAAACCATTATTAAGTGATATGGCATTTAGGATATTTACCTGAGACTAAAGGTCATTTTCACTCAATAGAATGAAAAAATGATATCAAGGGGGACACTTTTAGAAGCTGCACCCTGTTCCGATATTGCTGACTGATATTTGAAAAGGCATATCTGTAGGGACTATAAGGGTTAGCTGAGGAATGGTAACCCATGTGGGGCTTTGTTGTATTGCTATAACGCGCTCTGTACCTGCGCGCTCATCCCGCAGACAATGTAAATAAACATAATATGTGGAGGAAACAAACCCCGCGCAAGAAACGGTAACTAAAAATCAGATTAAGAATTAGAGTAAAATCAGAGGGACGTAAAGCATGGCAAAAATAATCATATATACAACGGAACGCTGTCCGAAATGCAATAAATTAAAAACTTTCCTGGAGGCACGCTCAGTCGCTTTTGAGGTAGCCGATATGTCTACTCCCGAAGCTCTAACGGAACTGCGTTTCAACGGAGTCTTCACAGTGACAGCACCTGTTTTACAGATCAATGATACTTTCCTTACGCACGAGGAACTCTTCAGTGGAGGAGAAGTAAACCCTGAAAAAATCCAGGAAATCCTGTGATGAAGAAAATCCTGTGATAATAGAGATCTGAAATTAAAAATATTTGAATATTTCTTCAAATTTCATCGTTAAATTCTATTATTAAGACAATCACTGAAGATGAGAAAATGACAAGCGAGATTCTCTTACCCGATTACCAGTTATCTGACAACCAATCAGCCCAAAAGACGCTTGAAGACTTGCCCGTCTCTCCGCTCCCCAAAAATAACCAGCTATCTGATAACCAGCCAGTGCAGAAAACCCTAGACGGGCTGTCCATCTCCCCTCTCCCCAAGGTAAGGACAACAGAGGGTTTCATTCTTAACTGGGACAGGAACATTATTGTAAACCAACTTCTGAAAGAAACAAAACTAAGCGAAGTCTTCTACAGTAAACCCTCAATAACAAAAGAAGAAGCCCTTGAGATTGCAAAGGACGCAGAAAAGATCATTAAAAAGATGAATCTCAAGTTTCTCTCAGGTCCTCTTATCCGGGAAATAGTAAACAATATTCTGCTTGACAGGGGACATGTTGAATGGAGAAACATTATGACCAGGGTCGGAGCTTCGGTCTACGACGCCTACGAAATCGATACAGGATACGGCTTTGAAGCAAATGATAATGCAAACCAGCTGAATAACGCCGAAACCTCACATAAAAGAAAAGCCGATAAAATGTCTAAGGAGCAGAATCTCCTTCTGATGCCAAAAGAGCTTGCCGACCTTCACCTGAACGGAGATTTCCATATCCATGACCTTGAATACATGGGTACAAGACCGTTCTGCCAGGACTGGGATCTGCGTTACTTCTTTTACTATGGACTCATGCCTGACGGAGTGGGAACCCAATCAAGCGTGGCAAAGCCCGCGAAAAATGCCGAGGTAGCTTTCCTTCACGCGGTAAAAGCCATGGGTTCGGCTCAGACCAATTTTGCAGGCGGGCAGGGTTTTTACAATTTCCTGACTTTTATGGCTCCCTATCTGGAAGGGAAGTCCGAAATCGAGATCAGACAGCTTATGCAGATGTTTGTCTATGAAATGATGCAGATGATGTGCGCAAGAGGCGGGCAGACTGTCTTTTCATCCGTTCAGCTTTCCCCTGGAGTTCCGAAGCTCTGGAAAAACATTCCAATTGTCGCTAGGGGTAATGTCTGGGATGGCAAACAGGCTCCTCTCAGAACCTATGGAGAATTCGAAAAGGAAGTCCGCCTCGGGTTCAAGGCGCTTATGGATGTTATGCTTGAAGGAGACGCCTGGGGCAAACCTTTCAGCTTCCCAAAGCCCGAAATTTCCATTGAACCTGACTTTATGGAAGAAGACGAAGAATTCAACAGGGCTCACCCTGGGCTTCCGACTTATAAAGAGCTGTACAGGATGACTTTTGAGCTGGCTGCCAAATTCGGAACTCCTTACTTTGATAATCAGCTTCCGGAGTACAGGGGCGCAGGAGAAGGGATTTCGTGTTATCAATGCTGCGCATATCAGTTTTCTGTAAGCCCTACAGATGATAAAGAGTTCGATGACAAACTTCACTTCAGGAACGGAAAACACTTTTCAATGGGCTCATGGATGGTTTTGTCATTAAATTGCCCAAGAGCTGCATACAGAGCTGAACACGATGACGAAAAACTCTTTAATGAACTCAAGACCCTGATGAACAGGGGTGTGGAAGTTTTTAAGATCAAGCGAAAATGGATGAACAGCCTGATCAAGAAAAATAGGATTCCCTTTGCAGCCCAATGCCCCAAAGATCCAAATACAGGGGAAAAAGGGGCCATAGCTGTAGATTTCGAAAGCCTTGTCTATACTATTGGAGTGATAGGGATCAATGAAATGGTCCAGTACCATACAGGCTACCAGATCCACGAGTCTCCTGCTGCATATAAGCTTGCTATCAGGGCTATGTTTGAAATGAAAATGCACGCCCAAAAGCTTTCGAAGGAAACCGGTATGGAGATTGCTCTTGCAAGAACGCCTGCGGAAACGACAGCCCAGCGCTTCGCAGTCTCGGACCTCCTGCATAATGAGTATGCCAGCAAAGCCGAGTTCACAATTAAAGGGAATTTGGAGGACGCAAAAAGCGAGTTGAATCAGACGCATGACCTGCCAATCTACTATACTAACGGAACTCATATCCCGCCTGGTGCAGATATATCTCTGCCTGAAAGGATAAAATACGAACATACTTTCTTCCCGATTGTGGACGGCGGAAATATCATGCATATCTGGCTTGGAGAAGGAAAACCGGATCCTGACGGTCTGCAGGAGCTTGCGATGCATATAGCAAAGAACACCCAGACAGGTTATTTTGCCTTTACCAAGGATATGACTGTATGCACCGACGAAGGATATGTCGCCGATGGGCTGCTGGACAGATGCCCGAAGTGTAAATCTGAGAATGTGCAGCATCTCTCAAGGATCACAGGATACCTTCAGTCAGTTGAAGGCTGGAATAAAGGCAAGCGCCAGGAACTTCTGGACAGAAAACGATACAGCACAAGGGAACTCAAGTAAGGGTTCCTTAATCCTTTTCATAAACAACAGTGTCAGAACGATAATCCATGAAAGTTAACTACGCAGGTACTGTCCCGCTCTCGACTGTGGACTGGAGAGGGAGAGCCGCAATTACTATCTTTTTTCGGGGGTGCCCCCTTCACTGCCCCTACTGCCAGAACCATCCCTACCTCCAGGGACTTAACCCTGTAGAACTGGAGTTTGTGAAAGAGCAGATGAAAGAATCAAAGCCCTTTGTGAGTGCAGTTGTATTTTCAGGAGGGGAACCTCTCATGCAGAAAGCAATTGTGCCTCTCGCGGAGTTTGCAAGAGAAATGGGACTTGCAATTGGGATTCACACAAACGGCTGCTATCCTGAGATGGCAAGTGAAATGGTTAAGCAAAAGCTGGTTGATAAATTTTTTGTCGATATAAAAGCTCCCCCGGATGATCCTGAACTTTACGGGAAAGTTATAGGCTGCGGAAAATTTGGAACTGTGAAAGAAACTCCTGAAGAGATTACCGCATCTGTAATAAAAACGCTTGAAATTGCAGATTCCTGCGGCCTGGAACTGGAGCTCCGGACAACGCTAATCAGGGGTTTTATCGGAAGCAGGGAAGAAATTGCCAGTATAGCTGCCTGGATTTCGAAACATATGAGAAATAGGGAACTTACCTATGTATTACAACAGGGGATTCCGGAACATAGCTTGCGGGAAGATTTAAGAGAGTTACAGGTTCTGGAAAGGGAGGAACTATATGAACTCGGTAAAACCGCAAAAAGTTTTCTGAAAAACGTGAGAATAAGAACAAAAGAAAGCGGAGAAGAAGTAATCTCTGATTCTGTATGACATTATCCAGCGTCTGATTTTGTCTAATTTAGTTTTATCTGATTTATCTGATCTTACATGATAGTTTACGATATTAACT
>DATMYS010000406.1:0-5355 GCA_035560835.1 Methanosarcina sp. | reverse complement strand
TTGTATTGTTGTTGTATTGCTGTGTTGCTATTTCTACTACTATTTTAACTCTTTTTAATTAGAGTTCCAGATAAAGTTCCTATCAGTAAATAGCATAATTTTGTGTTCGATGATTTTCATTATCCTATCTAGTAGTATTGTATGACAATCAGTGTGATAGCTCCCGAAGTCTTCAGTGATTTCAATTTTAAGGCAGCTAGATTTGATAAAAATCATTCTAGATCTGACAAAATAAGTATACTAGTGCTTCGATTCCAAAATCGATTCCTTATTTCCTGGAAAAATCCGTGATCTTTGGACCTATTGAGAAGTCAAGTTTTATGAACTTACTTAGGAATCGCAGTACTAGTGACCTGGAAAACAACCTTTATAGTACCAGAAATCAAGTCAAAGCATTAAGTTATTGAGTTAAAGCATCGATTTATGAATTATTGATTTAAGATATTGTTTTTTCAATTTAAGGTACACTTCTTATTTTACACATTTCATCCTAAAACAAGAAAAGTTGTTTTTCCCAATTGTACCAGATCAATTCTACACATCAATATTTTTATGTATTATTGAAGCTTATACTATTACAATAACGTTTACTGCCAATAATATTTAAAACAACTATTGAGTTTAAATATATAATCCCATTACTATAAAATGTTTGGTCGGCCAAATGAGGCTTATAGCAAGGCTTAAAATTTGCTTAAGCGCGTCTTAAACATGCCTTAAACAAATATACCTGATAAAGTCAGCTTGTATGTATTAATTAATATATGATTATAGTGATTATTTATCCAATCCTGATAATAATCGATCAAATAGACTCCCCCTGTCTGGAAGCCTCTGCGGACGAAATAAAAATTTTTTCACGGAATGTAGTAAAAAGCGGAATAAATTATACTTTCGCGATTTAAAGGTATATCGTTGAAATCTCCGATAATTAGAAAGCTCTGTGAAGCCGGCTTCCATTAATACCTGTTTACCAATGTTTATTAAGCGCCAGCTGGCGTAATTAAATTAAAACCTATAGAGTCTGGTTGTCAAAAATGGTTGTTGATACTGAAATCTGCGGTATAAAAATAGGAGATCAATACCCTGCACATGTAATGGGTATTATTAACTTTAGCCCTGAGTCTTTTTACGGAAATTCGGTTATAAGCCCAGACTCTGCGCTTGAAATAGCCCTGAAAATGGTTGAGGAGGGAGCAACATTCCTGGATCTCGGAGCCCGCTCAACCTGGTTACATGCCGAACCTATTAGCAGGAAAGAGGAGCTTGAACGAATTCTACCAGTACTTAAAGCACTGGAAGGCAATGTGGATGCTGTGATCTCAGTGGACACGATGTTTCCTGAAATTGCAGAAGAAGCTCTTAAAAGAGGCGCTCAAATTATAAATGACGTCTCCGGTTTTACTGCAGATCCCAGAATGATTAAAGTAGTGGCAGATTACGGATGTCCTGCTGTTGTCATGGCCTCAAATAAGGTTCCGGGTGATTCCCTCGGGATGGATGATATTATCGAATCTCTTGATTCCATTATACAGGTCGCTGAAGCAGGTGGCATAAATCCAGAAAAGCTTATACTTGATCCTGCATTAGGCAGGTGGATTGAAGAAAAGCTTCCCGTCTATGACTTTGAAACTCTTGATAATTTTGAACGTCTTAAGATTTTTGAAAAGCCTTTATTGGCAGCTCTCTCAAGAAAGTCTTTCATAGGAGATGTACTTGAAAAGCCTGCAACCGAGAGGCTCTATGGCAGCCTGGCTGGAACAGCTATTGCAGTCTACAAAGGTGCTCATATTATCCGTACGCACGATGTGCCTGAGACCTTTGATGTTGTAAAGCTTTCAGGAGCTATCAGAAGTCGGCCAAGTATAATAAAAGAGGGTAGATATGAAGTTTCTGTGGTTGAAGTGAAAACTCCGCAGGACGCAGCTATTGTAATGCGGAAACTTGGGGCTACTACGACAGGCTCAAAGGTAATGCAGGAAAAAAGCATCCATCTTATGCTGAAAATTCGCAATCTTACAACTACTGAGGCTTTGATAATTAAACAAGAGATACTTGCCCGAGGAGGAGATGCAGCCCTTAAAAGGGATGCAGTTTCACATGAAACGGAGATGACTGATGTGCTTGTAATGGGTACTCTGCTTCAGCTTGGACGCCTTGCCAGGAAACTTACAGGGCAGGCGCGCTCCCTTCCACTTATTGCCGAAATGATCCGCGAATGTATTGCAAAGCGGAGTGATCTGGAATATCGATATTTGAGGTAGTTATGATTATAACTTCAGCAAAACCCCTAGAGGAAATCCTGACCCTGTTAAAGGACGAAGATGACATATTTATTATCGGATGCAATGTCTGCGCTGCAAAACTGAAGACAGGTGGAGAACCCGAAGTGCTTGAAATGATCAGACAGCTTGAGAAAAGCGGAAAGCATGTAGTAGGCTGGGCTCTCCCTACTGCAGCCTGCAGTGTCCGGTCTTTTGACTCCCTGGCCCAGAAAAATGAGAAAATAAATGAGGCACGCTGCATTCTGGTCATGGGCTGCGGTAGTGGAGTCTCAACGGTTGCCAGTGTAACAGAGGTGCCTGCATTCGGCTCAAACGATACATTTTCTCTGGGAGGTTCCAGTGAGGGCAGGCTGCTTTCAAACCAGTGCATAATGTGTGGAAAATGCACAATTGGTGAATTCGGGGGAATCTGTCCTAAATCGCGGTGTCCAAAAGGACTCCTAAACGGACCCTGTGGGGGAACTATTGACGGGATGTGTGAAGTCAACAGAGAAAACGATTGTGTATGGACTTTAATTTATAATAGATTGAAAAAAATCAAGAGGCTCGATCTTCTTTACACGGTCCATGCGCCCCAGGAGCATAGAGTTGATTAAACACAGTTACAGTTTTTATTTCAATACTTTTTATCAAGTTAAGAAAGCCTTTCCTGACTTCAGAGTCTCATAGCCTCAAAACCCTGATGATTCCAGAGCTTTCATAACTTTGGGGTTTTTATATTTTTATAGTTTTTTGTATCCTGAAATTATTTCGTAGACTCGAACTATATGAAAGTTTGATAAACTATACAACAGCAGATAGCGTACAAGTTAAACTGTAGGTAAATTACTACTCCGTTTTTGGCATAGGCTCAACTCAAAATACTGAAAACTTTGATAGCTTCTTTCTTGTTTCTCAGCATTTAAAAATAGTCAAAATATCTAGGTTTGTTTACATTGCCATATCCCTCAGGAGCATGGTTTTAAATAACTTCATTTCTAATATTCTTACTCAATGCTTTTTAATTTTCGTGAAAAACTGAATTCTAGCAAATTCCTGGTTACTGCTGAAGTCTCCCCTCCAAAGGGCACAAGATTTTCAGTTCCTCTGGAAGATGCTCGCCAGCTCAAAGGTGTTGCAGATGCTATAAACGTTACGGACAACCAGTGCTCAATTATGCACATGAGTTCCATGTCTTTTAGCAAGCTTCTGCTTGATGAGGGACACGAGCCTATTATGCAACTCACCTGCCGGGACAGGAACAGGATCGGACTTCAGTCCGATCTTCTTGGAGCGTATGCTCTGGGTATCCGGAACATCTGTGTGATGACAGGAGACTTTCCTTCATGCGGAGATCACCCAGGTTCAAAACCCGTATACGACCTTGATTCCGTACAGCTCCTGCAACTTGTCCGGAAGCTTGACTCAGGCATTGATTTTGCAGGAAACAGGCTGGACGAAGGGACTTCTTTCTGTGCAGGCGCGGTTTCTGGCATAGACCCTGAAAAACCTCTACAGCTCATAAAGCTTGAAAAGAAGGTAAGGTGTGGAGCTGATTTTATCCAGACACAGGCGGTCTATGATGTGGACGTGTTTGAGAAATTTATGGAAGCTACAAGCCACCTTGAAGTGCCTATAATTGCAGGTCTGATTCCTCTTAAATCTCTGGGTATGGCTGAATTCATGAACAAGAATGTTTCTGGAATTCATGTGCCTGAAGAAATTATGTTTCGCATAAAAGACTCACCTGATCCTGTTGAAGAAGGTCTTTCAATAGCTTCAGAGACTATAAAAGAGCTCATGAAACTCTCAAGAGGGATTCATATTATGCCTGTAGGCTCCCATAAAAATACCCCAAGACTGCTTTCTATGGCTGGAATTTCCAAGAAATAATTTTCGTAGAGGTTTAAATCACTCTCTATCCCGGAAGACTTTTTTTACTCTTTTTGAGCGGTAAAATCTTTTACTTCCTGTATTCCTGTCTGGAGCTTTTATTCTCTATGAGTAATATATCTGGATATTTTCTCATCTCTTTTTTTTGGGTCCTTTGGATACATTTATCAATATCTTCAGGTATTTTTACGATTTGATTTCGTATCTATTTTTGATTCAGCGAAGTAATCTAATCATTAGCTTCTAAAGGCAGTAGAATATGAGTTCAGAAAATACTTCCATCCAGATGTTTGGGATTAAGACCCCTATTATCAGGGAAGGGGATGATATCGTACAGATTATAGATATGGCTCTGGAGGGAGCAGGGCTTGTCCCTATTGACGGGGATATTTTCGTACTTGCAGAATCTGCAGTTGGCACAGCGGAAAGAAGAGTTGTCAGACTTGCAAGCGTAACTCCAGGCGAAAGGGCAAAGGCGCTTGGGGAACAGTACGGGATTGATCCCAGGGAAATGGAACTCGTGCTTCAGGAATGCGATGAGATTTTTGGGGGTGTTCCCGGAGCTGCCCTTACAATTACAAAAGGTGTTCTGGCTCCGAATGCAGGGATCGACGCTTCCAATGCCCCTGAAGGCTATGTGATCCTGCTTCCGGAAGACCCGCGAAAAAGCTCCGAGATTATCAAGAGCCGGCTTGAGCAGCGTTACTCATGCAGACTAGGTGTAATTATAGGAGACAGCCGGACCCAGCCTCTCAGGCTTGGTTGCTCGGGAATTGCGCTTGGGGTTTCAGGCTTTGTGCCTGTGGAGGATGCGCGTGGAACTAACGATATCTATGGGAAACCTCTCCGTATTACATATAAGGCTGTGGCAGATAACCTTGTTTCGGCTGCCGAACTCCTTATGGGAGAAGCTGGGGAAAGAGTTCCCTGTGTTCTGATCCGTGGTGCTCCTGTAAGTCTTATAAACGAGTCCCCGGATATGCCAACGATCCCGATGGAAGGCTGTATGTATTTCGGCAACATAATTAAAGGCCGGACCGAGGGTAAAGGTAGTGAGAGTAATTTGTGATTTCTTAATGATTCCCCGATAAAAACAATTTTTCTTTCTAACAGTTCGACATATATAAATAATATAGAAATTAGATAAACTTATTCTTATATTTTTTAAACTTTCGGGATATGGTTACGACTGTGCAAT
>DATMYS010000405.1:0-5244 GCA_035560835.1 Methanosarcina sp. | reverse complement strand
TTTTTATACAGAACAATGACTTGCAAGGTTGTATTAAATTAGATAACTGCAGTAGTGTAGAAATCTTTGGTAACAGAATAAATACTCTTGGTTCTTACGGTTTACGTGTCACTGATGCTAAGGGGACGTTTAATATTATTTCGAATGAAATCATTGCCAGTAATAGAGGAATTTCACTCGAAAACTCAGGTAACGATCCAATAGTTGAAGAAATAAATATAGATTACAATATTATCAATGCATCAACTGAAGTATACACTGAAAATTATTCAAAATTGATTCTAAAAAGCAACCTTTCTAAAGAGTTTGCGGCTGTAAGGGCTTAGATCAGACGAAGTTAGCACTTAAATCGGTTTCCGCGGTCTCTTCACTCAGCGCGGCAGTATTAGGAAATGATACTTAATCCATGATTTGTGTGGCATCAATTCTATTCATTCGTGATCGTAGAAGAGCCAATTTGCGTCATGATAAAACTATATCAGACAGAAAACTGTAGTATGCTACAGCTGGCCTTGTCGAATTAAATGCAGTCACTCTATTCTTTTTCGCTGTTTTAGCAGAACATATAAGCAATTTGGAAGTTGTTACCTTAAAAAAGATAGCGAGAAAGGTGACTCAATAGTTTTCAAGCACAGAGCCGACAATGTTTTTATAACTTTCTTTCAGAGAATAGACGTTGTGATCTCCGGTGACATTTATGCTCAGGATCCCGAGCCTTGTATTCATAAGCCCGACCATAGCCGAGACTCCCCGGTAGCTTACCTCAAAATTTCCTTTATCCAGGTAATCGTAAACTTCACCGGTGGTGAACTTATCTCCGGTCAGGAAGAGATTGAGCACAACCTTGCGTATCCCGTTTTCATCCCTGCCGAGATACTTAATCAATCTCGCTCTTACCCTTTCTTCCGCAGTTTGCAGTTTCGGACACCTCAGTTAATGATTGAATTATATTGATTTAGCATTATATTGCTCACTATTCTTTTAGTTATAAAAAGTATGCGACCTCTGAGTAGAGGCGCTAAGAAACGAATACCCTATATCCTTATCGTTTATATATTTTAGGATTGCTTTTTTGAATTATTTATATAAAGTATAAGTTTAATACCGATACATGGAGTTCAGCACACTGTTAGCGGCGGTAAATAATCCACGCTTTTCGCAGATTAAAACTCTCCGATTTCTGTGCTTAAGGAAGTTTGAGAATTATAAAGTATGTTAAAGAAGTAAGAATAATTTATACGAAACTTAGCTATAAACCTGAGAATAAACGATAAAGATACATCACATAGGAAGCGAAAATACCACAGCTGAACCAGGTTCCTACAACTCTGGAAGCATTTCCCAGACAAAATTGGGGTAAGGAAGGAGTTTTTCTCGGTCCGGCTTTCGTACCTTTGTTCAGCGGATTTCCAATAATAAAGAGTATGGAACTTATATACTAACTACAACAGATTTGAGTGGACTGCATGTGTGATCAGTATTTAATGTTACCTTCTCCAGTTTCTCTCGAATATATCCCTCACCTTTGGCAACAGAGTGACATTCTTATTTTCCTTGTAGACCTGGATAGCTATGACACATTCAATGCAAGTTACCTCAACAGGACAGAATTGGAACATTTCGAGAGATTACAGACAAGTTATTTTAAGAAGAGATATATTGTCTCCAGAACGGTTTTAAAACATATTATATGTAAAGTCGCTAATGAACTATTCGCCTCCGAAATATCCACATACAAAGATGAGTACGGGAAGGTCTGCGTCCTTAATCACAATGAACTATACATTTGTATATCGTATACCAAAAACCTCGCAGCTATTGCAGTTTCAAAGGTTGATGTTGGCATTGATATTGAACTTGCGAGAAAGTTGGCTCTTAAAAGTACTTTCAAAAACCTGCATAAGAAAACTTCACCTATGGACAAAACTGTAAGTGAAACCGATCTTTTAAAAGTATGGACTTTAAAGGAAGCCTATTCCAAGTTTTCAAACAAAGAGATGTATCTTATTTTTAATAAAGAACTGGATCTCAGCAACCTTAACCATTTAACTTACGTTTTAGATAACAAATATGTACTTTCTACCGTAACTCAATCGAAATCGCATATCGTCGATATAAATAGTCTTCAAAAAATTGAATGTGACTGGAAATGAAGATTTTCGATGAAATCTGAAGTTTAAAATTTTGCATCTATTTTTATTTTTTTGGGCTTATCTATGTGTATATGAATACCCTATTGCCTGGAGGGGACACTAAATATATATTTATTAAATAAGTAAAAAGAATCGTCTAGTACATCAGGGCGCAGGCAATTGATTTTACTCAAGTTTTGTCTCTGCCAGATCTTTTGTTAGCTTACTGATTCAAATTATTTATATAGTTGTATTACGTAATTATCACTGGGACTCACGTCATTATGGGCAGAAATGCGTTATTCATGATTACTGGTCCGCTAAACGAAAAACATCGGGGGTAATAATATGGAACAGATAAAGAATGATATAGTCGATTACTTGAAGGCTAATTCTTTTGTGGACAATAACAGCAGCTTGAAAGATGATGATTCTCTCACTCAAAACGGCATTATAGATTCCATTGGTTTGCTTGAACTTATGGACTATATTTGCGAGAAATATTCTATAGAGATTCCTGAAGATATGCTGACACCGGAAAATTTTGATTCGTTGCAGGGAATTACTAATATGATAACCAAACTGGCGAAGTGAAAAGATATGCGAATTGATGCGTATATCACTGAGTACGCCAGAAAAACTCCTCAAAGCATTGCTCTAGAAGAGGGAAAAAGTTCATTTTCCTACAGCTGCCTTGACAACGATATAAACTCTATTGCTTCATCCTTAATGGATTTTAACCACTGCCGGTTTGCAATACTGGCAGAATCAGGCATGCTGTATGTGAAAGTACTTATGGCAGTATATCGATCTGCTAATATCGCAATCCCTCTACCAATAGAATTTCCTAAATTCAGTCTTGAGAAAATCCTTGATGCTGCCCATATCAACAATATTATCGCAACCGATACACAGTACTCAAGATTGGGAAAGGACTTTTTTGAGCGTTTTGGAACTGTAATAATTATTTCTAGCAATACTTTTGGAAAGTTTTTGCGCAAGAAGATTGAAAACGAACATAATAATCCGGAACTACGACTGGTTCTTTACACTTCAGGCACGACAGGCACCCCAAAAGGAGTTATGTTAAGTGACAGAAACCTGGTAGCAAATGCAGAGTCGATAATCAAGGTACTTCGGATAAGTTCCAGAGACAAAGGGGCACTGGTGATATCTCCACACCACGCTTTTGGAAACTCCATAATTAACTCTCATCTAATGGCTGGAGGCTCAGTCAGAGTTGGAAATATGAATTTCATAGACTCGGTTTTCAATCTTATAGGTTCAGACGTATCCATATTCTATGGAGTGCCCAGTACCTACCGTATACTCCTTCGATATCCGGAGAGATTTAGAAAGGCCTTTGCAAACGTTAGAACCGCTGCCTCGGCAGGTGGGGGAATGGATCAAGCTATTGTAAAAGAAATAAGGGAATTGGCTTCTGATCTGGAAATTCTCCCGATGTACGGGCAGACTGAAGCTACGGCAAGGCTTGCCTATCTACCAGCAGAAGACGTGGATGAATTCGTTGACACCATAGGAAAAGCAATTCCAGGAGTTGTACTGGATGTCTTTGATTCCGAGTACAGGCCAGCAAAATCTAATTTCACGGGTGAACTGGTTGCTACAGGAGACAACATTATGCTGGGTTATCTGGATGATGAAATCGCCACTGAGAAGAAAATTACAAACGGGTGGCTTCATACCGGTGACCTAGCACAGAAATTGCCCAATGGATATATTAGACTGCTGGGACGCAAGGATGACCTTATAAAAATCGGGGATCATCGCGTTAATCCAAGAGAAATTGAGAGAAACATAGAAGAAAATAATGAAGTATCCAGGGTTTTTGTCGTACCTGTGCACCATGAACTTATGGGAACTGCAATTAGCCTCATGGTCATACCTGCAGCAGGGACAGAAATTGAAAAGCTATTTGAGTTCTGCCGAAAGAGCCTGCCAGGCTACCTGCGTCCAAGAGAAATACTATTCATTGATCACCTTCCCTTGAGCGAGAATGGTAAAATATCCAATCGATCCATCATAGAGGAATACCAACATGTCAAAGCTAGTATGTAAAAAGTGTGTTCTGGATTCCAAGATTCCAGGCATACAAATTAATGAGAAAACTGGCCTCTGTCACTTCTGTGAGACATATACTCCCCTTAGTTCAGATGAAAAAAATGAGTATCTGGCCAGAATTGAAAAACTTTTTAAACAGTATGGGGGAAAGGGTAGCTACGATATAATTTATGCACTTTCAGGCGGGAAAGATTCGTCGTACACACTCTACAAGCTCAAAAAAGACTATCCTTTCCTCAAGATACTGGCTGTGCAGTTCGATAATGGGTTCACTTCCGAAAACGCAATAATGAATGCAAAAAAAATATGCAAGATCACAGGATGCGATTATTTCCAGTTGACAATGGAAAAGGAAATTCTGTATGATACATTCAGAAAAGCTGCAGAGTCATATGATGCGTTTCCGAAATTCGCCAAATATCGAGCCAGTGACATATGCAACGTTTGCATTACTATCATTAAACAGAAGCTGATAGAGCAGGCGATTCTTCAAAAAGCACCTTTCGTCGTATTTGCCTTTACAGCTGGACAGTCTCCGAATCCAATAATCAACCTATCAGTCAATTTTATCCAGTGGTCAAGAAATTTATTTGAGAAACAACTTCAGAAAATAGGCATCGAGGATAAGGACGAAATCTTCCTTCTGAAAAGAGAAGTTCTTGAGAATATAGGTGAGAATTTTCCGAGTATTCTGCATCCTCTGTGCCTTTGGGATTACAGTGAAGATAAAGTGCTTGAGACCCTGCTGGAAATCGGGTGGGAACTTCCAGGGATCAGTGACAGCAATTCAACCAACTGTACATTGAATTCTTTTGCCTGTTACAACCACCTAGAGAAGTATGGGTTTCATCCATATGCCTTTGACGTGGCAGGGCTTGTCCGAAGCGGGGAAATGTCAAGAGAAGAAGGACTTGAAAAAATTAACCGGGAATTGTCACAGCCATTGATAGAAGAAGCTGCAATAAAGCTTAAACTGAAAGTAAAGAGCTCACAAAAAATACTCATTAAAATTTGATTCTGAAATAAAGAG
>DATMYS010000404.1:0-4454 GCA_035560835.1 Methanosarcina sp. | reverse complement strand
GTCAAGCATCTGGCTTATCACAGCAAGTACAGGGTCAGGCAGCTTGTTCTGATCAAGTTGCCCTGCAGAAGACGGAGGCTGTGGCTCTGCAATCTTCGCAGGGACTCCCACGACAGTAGCTCCGGGTGGGACTGGCCGGATCACAACTGAACCGGCACCTATTTTAGCGCCTCTTCCAACCGTAATTGGACCAAGTACAGATGCTCCCGAACCAATAACTACGTCATTTTCAATAGTAGGATGACGCTTTACCTTTTCCAGAGCTGTTCCTCCTAACACAACTCCCATATATATCAGAACGTCATCACCCACCTCAGCAGTTTCTCCTATCACCACTCCAGATCCATGGTCTATGAAAACTCTCCTTCCAAGCTTTGCCCCTGGATGGATTTCAATACCTGTTAACATCCTGGATATATGAGAGAGCAGACGGGCCAGAAAATAAAAATGTCTATTCCAGAGCGAATGAGATACCCGATGTATCCAGACAGCATGCAGGCCCGGATAGCAGCAGATTACCTCAAGCGTAGACCTTGCTGCAGGGTCTTTTTCGAAAACGGTCCTGATATCTTCCCTGATTCCCATTCGAAATCTTCCGGTATTAATTTCAAATCAATCGATCAGCTAGCCGCAGACGAATCAGTCAAACTGCACTGATAAATCAGTCAATTTGTTACCGATAAATCAATCAAACAGTTGTTGCTGATAAATCAATCGACCACTTGCCTATAACTCAGTCAAACAGGTCAGTGCTCAGATAACGTTCTCCCGTATCCGGCAAAATTACAATAATAGTCTTCCCTCTCATTTCTTCCCTGGCTGCGACCTGCAGAGCAGCATATGTAGCAGCACCTGAAGATATGCCTGCAAGGATGCCTTCTTCTTTTGCCAGGCGCCGAGCTGTGACAGCGGCATTGTCTCCTGTGACTTTAATTATCTCATCGACCAGCTCAAGGCTGAGCACATCAGGAATGAAACCTGCACCTATACCCTGGATTTTATGTGGGCCAGGACTTCCGCCGCTGAGCACAGGAGATTCGGCAGGTTCGACTGCAATCGCCTTAAAAGCAGGTTTCCGTTTTTTGATGACGCTGGCAATGCCTGTGATAGTTCCGCCTGTCCCCACGCCTGCTACAATGACATCTGCTTTGCCATCCGTATCTTTCCAGATTTCTTCGGCCGTTGTTCTGCTGTGAATTTCAGGGTTTGCAGGATTCTGGAATTGCTGGGCTATATAATAAAGCGCAGGATTATCGGCAGCCATCTGCTCGGCTTTATTGACTGCCCCTTTCATTCCTTCAGTACCCGGGGTCAGAACTAGCTCCGCTCCAAGCGCTTTCAGCAGTTTTCTTCGTTCTACTGTCATTGTTTCAGGCATAACCAGTATGAGCTTATAGCCCCGGGCAGCACAGACGCATGCAAGTCCAATGCCGGTATTGCCGCTGGTGGCTTCAATAACAGTGGTGCCCTTTTTGATTTTCCCTTCAAGTTCGGCTTTTTCAATCATTGCCAGCCCGATTCTGTCCTTCACACTTCCCATAGGGTTAAAGGACTCTACTTTAGCTAACACATCCGCATGCAGACCTTCTGTTATGCGGTTTAACCTGACAAGAGGTGTATTACCAATTGTCCAGGTTATATCGGAATATATTCGCCCCATATTATCTACCGTCTTCTGTAGCCTATTTATTCCAGGTTCTATGTAGTCTTAATTTGATTAGATTATATTACGCATATTATATTAATCACATTATATTATAAACTGCCAATCATGTGTGCTTTTTCACTCAAACCTTTTTCAAGCCTCATTACAGTTTATCAGATGACATTTCAATCCGCCTGAAATTCGGAATTTGAGTGGCAAACTGCTGCAACATACAGACAATTCACAGGAAATTCACAATTGTGAATTTACTTTATGTTAAATATAGTTATCGAGAAGTTTCTTTTTCGAAAAGGCACGCTTGAAAACTGGATAAATCCTGCAACAGGAGATAGAAAAACAGTAGATGGTTCTATAAAAACCAGATTTATGCTTCAGATTCTTCTTTCTTTTCTGCTTTGCCTTCCGTTTTATCATCGGCATTTTCTTCCGGACCGCACCCGGTGTTGCATTTATTTTCAATTCCTCTGGCACTTACACAGATCTCACAGATTCTTACTACAAAGTCAGTTGTCTTGTTGTCGATTAAGTCCTGAGCAAGTTTTTCGATCAATTCTTTAGTCTCGCCCTGAAACTCGATTCTGTAGCCTCTTTTTCCCGAAATATACTGGGAAACTGCTGACGGGGCAATTCCCAGCAATTTTGCAGACGATGCCTGTGACTGCCCTTTTTTCACGAGTTCGATTGCAAGACTGGCCCTTATTGCGGGGACAAGATCCCACACAATCTTCTGACATGGAGTTTCCACAATTACCATCACTTTTTGATATTTTACAATTGAGAACGAATATATCTTATATGCATATAAATCATTATCATTCGAAAAAATAGTGATGGAATACCCACTTGGGCAACAGGAAAAGTAAAAGTTTTGAGAAACCAGCTTGACTTTTAATAATTTCCAAAAATTTCTATAGATTAGTAGGGGTTCTTCTGCATATCTCTAAATTTTTCCGCTAAGTTTTCCGCGGAATTCTACGACAAACCTTAAATAGTGTCGATGTCATGATTATTCACAATTGTGAAGGTGTGAGTGTGACCATTGAAAACAAGACCATTTATATGGACAACTCTGCTACAACTCCTGTACGGAAAGAAGTCGTTGAAGAGATGCTTCCCTACATGACTGAGAACTTCGGAAACCCTTCTTCTATCTATGAGATCGGAAAAATCTCAAAACATGCAATAGACAAAGCAAGAACAAAGGTTGCCAATGCTATCGGGGCTGAAGAAAACGAGATTTATTTTACATCCGGAGGCACGGAATCGGATAACTGGGCAATTAAGGGGATAGCCTTTGCAAACCGGAATAAAGGAAAACACATAATCACCTCTTCTATTGAACACCACGCAGTCCTGCATACCTGTGCCTGGCTGGAAGGACAGGGATTTGAGGTAACATACCTGCCTGTGGACAAATACGGAATGGTATCCCCTGAGGAAGTAAAGAAGGCAATTAGAGATGACACCATTCTAATTTCCATAATGCTTGCGAACAACGAAATAGGGACAATTCAGCCTGTAGAGGAAATCGGGAAAATCGCGAAAGAAAACCGGATATATTTCCATACTGATGCAGTGCAGGCAATAGGCCATGTCCCTATTGATGTTAATAAAATGAATATTGACCTTCTTTCCCTTTCAGGTCATAAGTTTGAGGGCCCAAAGGGCTGCGGAGCCCTCTATATCCGAAAAGGGACAAAAATAGATATCCTTTTTCACGGCGGAGCCCAGGAAAGAAAGCGAAGAGCCGGAACCGAGAATGTCCCTGCTATTGTAGGCCTTGGAAAAGCCATAGAGCTTGCAACAGCCGAAATTGAAGAATCAAATAAAACCATGCTCGAGCTAAGAGAGCGCCTTATCACAAATCTTCTGAAAATCCCGAAAACCCACCTCAATGGGCATCCTGCACATAGGCTTGCAAATAACGTGAATGTAACATTTGAATACATAGAGGGAGAATCGCTTCTTCTGCTGCTGAACGCAAAAGGAATTTTCGCATCTACCGGAAGCGCATGTAACTCTTCTTCGCTTGAACCCTCACATGTGCTTACAGCATGCGGAGTCCCGCACGAAATCGTTCACGGTTCACTGAGGCTTAGCCTTGGAAAGATGAACTCCGAAAAAGATGTGGACAGGGTACTTGAGGCTGTGCCTGAGATTGTGCAGAGGCTAAGAAATATGTCTCCACTGACCCCGAAAGATTACAGGACTATTTAAAAGGCAGTATTTAAAAGGCAGTATTTAAAAGGCAGCACACGATGTTGAAAGAATGAAGATTATTTTAAAGGGTTTTGAATATAAAAACTTTGAATATAAAAACTTTGAATAAGTACCTGTTATGGAAAATCTGTAGAAAATCTGTGTCATGTAGAAAATCTGTATCGAAATAATCTTAAATCCTGTAATTGAAAAATAGCATTGGAGGAGAACTTATGGATTATAGCCTTAAAGTAATGGATCATTTTTCAAACCCGAGAAACATGGGGAGCATTGAGAACAGTGATGGCGTAGGAGAGGTTGGAAACGCGAAGTGCGGAGATATAATGAAAATCTACCTCAAGGTTGAGGATGATCGGATTGCGGATGTGAAGTTCCAGACCTTTGGATGCGGAGCTGCAATCGCATCAAGCAGTATGGCAACTGAAATGATTAAAGGAAAAACTCTTGAAGAGGCCTGGAAACTTTCAAACAAAGCCGTTGCAGAAGCTCTTGACGGACTTCCTCCGATAAAAATGCACTGTTCAATGCTTGCAGAAGAGGCAATACATGAGGCAATTAATGATTATCT
>DATMYS010000403.1:0-10485 GCA_035560835.1 Methanosarcina sp. | reverse complement strand
CTTTAGGGGAGAGAAAGTTTGAAATTATAATTCACTTGGAACAAAATTAGTTTTGGAACGAGTTCATGAAATTATAAGATTTTTTAATTAGAAGCTGAAAACTTTGAATCTTATCCTTTTTTAATTTTGGACATTACATTCTGTTTTACCTCATATTCATATTTCTTCCAGCTGTGTTCATCAATTTCGGGCATGGAAAATTCCGGAGCTTCGCTTCTTTCTTTTCCGCTACAGGAATCTATTGCCTGCTGGATGACCGAAGGGTCGGTTGTCCCTACAAGGTCAATGACTTTAATTTCCCGGAGAAAGCGGGAAATTGCAGTCGCTGGGATTTCATTAAGGTAAGGAATCACTCCTTCGGACCCGACAATCTTTTTTGACCCTCCGAAAGTCGAAACTCCATTTTCGACAAGTGCCAGCAGGGACTGTCCGGCAAAATGTTCACTTTCCTTCCCACATACGATCAGGCAGCTAATGCGAGGGTTCGAAAGCAAATTAACTATTATCTTCTCAATCCCAAAGTTTTCCGTAAAACAGGTTCCGCAGATGGCATAGTTTTTCAAGTTCAAGTTTCGATAGTCAGAAGCAAGGGTTACTACTGCCACAGTAGATTTGGGATCTCCTACTACATAATCGCCAGAAGTTATAGGCCATACCATGTAAAAGCTCCTTTTCTTAGTAATTCTTCATGTTAAATAGTTTTTAGTCTATTTATAAAGGACACTACAAAGACTCGTTTTCTTTATATATTATTGAAAATATAAAGACAAGGTAGTAGACTGAGAAATCAAAAAACATTGAACCTTCAACTTCCTAAAGATCGTTGGAGTAATAAGGTCTACTGCACTTTGTCTTCAAAGTTACAAGATATAAAGTAAAAAAAGTAGAAATTTTTATTTCCAGGCTTTAAGTTTTAAGCTCTCTGCAGGCAACCCATTATATTGTCTTTTGCTTATATCGAGATCTTCATTCAAAACTTCAACTAAAAATCCGGCTCTACTTAAAAGCCTGAGATATTCTTCCTTGAGCAAGGAACCTGCAAGGCAAGCTTGTGAGCAGATCTTTGTCATTTTTCAGGTCTTCAGGAAGCTCGGCCAGAAGAACCATGTCCGAAATGTACATTGTGCCTTCTGGTTTCAAAACTCTAAAAGCTTCCTTAAAAACTTTTTCTTTATCTGGAGCAAGATTTATCACACAATTACTGATAATAACATCCACTGATCCGCTCTCAACCGGAAGAGCTTCTATATCTCCCAGACGAAACTCAACATTGGTATAACCGTATTTCTGGGAATTTGCCTGTGCCTTTTCGACCATAGCCTGAGTCATATCAACTCCAATAACCTTCCCTGATTTTCCTACCTTCTGTGCAGCAAGAAAGCAGTCAAACCCTGCACCTGAGCCAAGATCTAGTACAACGTCACTTGGTTTTAATTCTGCAAAAGCTGTTGGGTTTCCACAGCCAAGACCCAGATTTACGTTCGGAACAGCGTTGATATCATTGTCAGAATAGCCAATGAATTTTGATAGATCTGCCGCACTCGAATCACTACAACATCCACTCGAACAACAGGACCCGCCTATCATTGCTATTTTTCCGTATGTCTCTTTAATTACTTGCTTTTTTTCATTTGCATCCACAGTATCACCTTCCTTTTAACTCATTAGATCTTCACTGGCTTTTCACTACCCCGTTCTCAAATAATGCATTCTACTTGAATCTCAGTTACATGTAATCTTAGGATTAATTTGCTACATAATTAAGTTATACGAACTTTTTTATTGCTGATTTTCAAATTAATGTTGCAAATTACTGTTAACTATACCTTCCTATGTTTATCTCTTTCTCACTTTCCTCTAGCTCTTTTGAAGAGTCTGATGACAAGTATCCTGCACCAATGCAAGGAGAACTTGGTTTCAGATGGTAATCATGTTTATTCTGGTTCACAAAGAGGGGATCCATATAAATGTCAGTGGCTGATTTTGCTTTTTTATAATTTCCACCCGTGTTATTGTAAAGACAGTTGTTTTCCAGCACAAAGGCGTGTGTTTTTGAGAGATAATTAATCACCGCATACCCTGTCCCATTTGGATTTTTTGTACGCTGTTTGGTATTCACGATTATGTTATTACGGACAATCGTTTTGTATCCTGTACCCTGAGGTGAAAGATCAATGATAGAACTATATGAGTCTGTAGAAGAAGGAGGATACAGATGGATAACGGCTGCGTGATATACACCGTCAAAAACATTATTCTCAATAAGATTATCATAAAATCCACTGGTCACTATGCCTCCTACCCAGTCAATATTAGGGTTAGTACCTGTATCATAAAAGATATTTTGATAGATGTGGACATTCTGTGCTTCTTCCTTGGAATAAGCCTCTCCATAACCTATCAGCCAGATTCCAGGGCCGTAAGTGTTGTGGATAGTGTTATTATATATCTCTACATCATTTACGATACCTGTTGATTTCTCAATAATGACTCCTGAGCCGCCTGCACTCCAGTGGTAAAAGGAATCTATTACGTTATCATGGAACTTTACATGGTTTGAGTTCCAGACTCTAAGGCCGCTGTTGGTCCTGCATGTTATCCTGTTGTTCCAGGCCTCTACATTCAGGCAATCGATGGCAAAAAGACCGTCGTGTCCTAATTTATACACTTTATTATTGTACAGCTTGATATTGGAGCTTCTCTCTACTCTTAACCCGTCTCCATGCCCATCATGCATATACATACCATGAACGTCTATGTTTTTTGAGTCAAGGAAATTGATCATATTGTAGTATCCTTGCCCTTTCATTTTATCTTGATTCTTGTCATGGTTTCCGTTAATTTCAAATCCCTTTATAGTGACTTTATTGACTCCGGCACTGTCAATCTGTGTTATTATGGGCTTGCCCACTGGCCAGTTTGCGTTATCTTTGAGTTTTACCACAGCCGTATTATCTCCTTCTAAGATTGTATTACTTCCAATTAGAATACTGTCAGAGATGACGTATGTGTTTGGGCCTTTCAAATGAACGGTTGAGAACTGTGGGTTTTTTGCAACATATTCAAGGGCTTGATTTATCTCTACTTGATCATCACTTCCATCACAGTTGAAGTCTCCACTTCCATCGCCAGCTACATACACAACATTGTTTGACGGTATAGGGGAAATGTTGGACTCTGTAGTATGGAATATTAATATTCCCAATGCAACCAAGAATATAAAAATTCCAATGGAAAGTCCTATTTTTTTCCTATTTTGCCGTACGTACTGAAGATATTTTTCGTTCATTTTATCCTCTGCTTTAAATTATAAACTTCAGTCTTGAAAATATCTTGAGAGCGAGCTCTTGATCAGGTTTGAAATAATAAACACATATGTTGTATTTTGAAAAAAATGGACGTGAAATTCTTCGAGTGACAGACACAAATAAAAGAAAGTACTTGAAAGCACTTTCAGCCAAATAGACAGGAATTCTTATGATTCAGATTTTAGGTTCTATTAAACCTACCTTATTTTCTGCGTTTCTTTAAGTCCCTGCTCGATAAAGCCAATCCAATTCTCTAGACTTCTCCAATCGTGTTTTGAAGTAAGGATAACCGGTACATTCGGGTTTAAGGAAAGAATGTCGTCTCGCATTTTTTCGGCATCGACATCAACTGCGTGGGCAATGTCAACTTTATTTATGACTGCAAGCTCAGCAGTCTTGAAAATCATAGGGTGCTTGAGGATAATGTCGTCTCCTTCGGTCACGCTCACTATTACAACCCTCAGGTGTTCTCCCAGATTGAAGTCCACAGGGCAAATCAGGTTGCCTACGTTCTCAATTAGCAGGATGTCCGTGCTATTAAGATCAATTTCATCCAGGGCTTTTTCCACCAGTTTTGCATCTAGGTGGCACTCTTTTCCAGTATTTACAGGAATTGTAGGGATTCCGAGTTTCCTGAAACGAGAGGCATCCATTTCTGCGATAACATCACCTGCAATCACAGAGATATTATATTTATCTTTAAGATTTCTGATCGCCTCCTCTATGAGAGTGGTCTTTCCTGATCCTATCGCTCCCATAACATTTACTGAAAAAACCAGATGCTTGTCAAGTTTCTTTCTGTTCTTCTCAGCAATTTTTTCATTTGCTTTGAAGACATCGTGTCCCATATGGATTACATGCATTAACATACAGATCAACCGGAAAATTAGTTCTTCTTTTTAGAGTTTGTACATTTTAAAGGTCATAATTGATGGTCGAGCATTATCTCAAAAATATTAGATTAGTCCCGACCATCCACTGTCTTATTACTGTATTAAATCCAGCATCTTTTCACCTTTGATTTCATCTGCTTTCCATTCTATAACCGCAAAATTTCCATCAGTATGTTTGTCAACTCTGTTTATCCATTCAATTTCATTACTGGCCTTCGCCTTAAGTGTTTTATTCGTTGTCGCGGTTGCATATAAGCTGGCATTGATTATCCACCATTTGCTATTGATTCCTGCACGTTTCAGGTCAGATTCGAGCCTCATTGCTTCGTACACAGGTGTGGTTTCTGCTAATGTAATGATTAGAACTTCAGTTTCGTTAGCGTTTCTCAACCTGGGTAACAAGTTTCTAACCGATTCCGGGATATCACTTTGCAAACGACTGATTTCTCTATGATAACTCTGAGTTGAATCAAGAAGTAAAAGAGTATGCCCGGTGGGTGCTGTATCAATAACAACAACCTCATTTTTAGCCCTCTCAACAATTTGAGCAAATGCTCTAAAAACAGCAATTTCCTGTGTACAGGGCGACCTTAAATCTTCTTCAACATAGGCGATATCATCTTCACCCATCGTTTCCCTTGCTTTGGTGAGCACTTCTTCTTTGTATTTGGCAAGCTCTGCCTCTTCGTCGATCCTACTTATCGTTATATCATTACTTTCTTCAATAACGAATTTAATATGCGCTGCAGGATCTGTTGTTGTAAGATGAACTTTGACACCCTTCTGAGCCATACCTAATGCAATCGCTGCTGCAATTGTTGTTTTTCCTACTCCACCTTTACCCATGGTGAATATTACTTTTTTGCCAGAAGAATACAGATCATCAATAACATTTTTGAGTTTAGGAATACGATTGGAATTAATCTTTTCATTGCTAATCTCATTATTATCCTGATGTAAGAATGTTCTTACATTATCTATGCCCGTGATATTATAAGCTCTAAGAGGGATTTCATAAGTCACGAAGTTTTTTAACCCAATGGGCATACTTTTCAAAGCTTCCTGTTGCTTTTTATGAAGGCTTTGAGATACGATATCATCATAGTTTTGCAGTATTCCGTTGATAATAAGGATTTGATTATTAACACCTAAATCCTGCAGTTCCTGTGAAGCCCTCTCAGCCTCTTTAAGAGGCTCCTTTTCTGGACGGGAAACAAGAATAAGAGTAGTCAGATCTTTATTAGACAATGTTTCTACAGCTTGCTTATAAACTTCTTTTTTATTTTCAAGTCCGGAAAGCTGGCCTAAACAGGATGCTCCATGTGTACTTTCGCTTATGAAATTACTCCAGGCTGAAGGCAACTGCATTAATCGAAGAGTGTGACCGGTAGGGGCTGTATCAAAAATAATGCAGTCATATTCCTTCTCTGTCTTTTCATCGGTTATAAACGCTGAAAACTCATTAAACGCAGCGATTTCAACCGTACACGAACCGGAAAGCTGTTCCTCCATATTTTTAATTACTACCTCAGGCAGCTTTCCTCTATATGGTGCTACAACACTTTCTTTGTATTCTTGGGCAGCTTGTTCGGGATCAATATTGGCCACAATCAAATTTGGAACTTCTTTTATAGAAACCCCTTTATTATTTAACTCGGTATTAAATACATCTTGCAGATTTGAGGCAGGATCAGTGCTGATCAGCAAAACTTTTTTCCCATTGTCCGCCAGCGTCACAGCAGTAGCACATGCAGTTGAAGTTTTCCCAACTCCACCTTTGCCTGTATAAAATAAATATTTAGTAAGTTTCAGCTGTTCAGGATTAAATACTTTAAACAAAATAATCACCTAGATGTCTTAATCTGAGCAACATTTGTCGCCACAATCGCAGCCCTTCACCTCAAGCGTTTTCTTTGCTTTTAAATAACTTTCTGGTACATCCAAAAATTTAAGCAATTCATTGTTTGTAGGGTAACTTTTAGTTTTGACTACTTTACCGTCAACAACAGTCACAGGTAACACATCAATTCCATCTCGGTTCAGCATTTCGCTTACAACCGCATTATCTACAAAGGCCTGAGGATTATTGTTAAGATTATATCTTTCAACCTTTACACCGTTCTTTTCCAGATTGTTCAGAGCTGTTGATATCCTTAAAAGCTCGGGGTTAATTACGGGTCCACATAAGCCTGTGGAACAACACATTGCAGGGTCAAAAATTATCATTTTCGCCATAAAAATATCTCCTTTTATGTTGTTTACACTGATATTCTCTTAACTTGACTATTCATCCAACTTCAGTACATATTATATCATCATATATCATTATATAATTATATAACGATCCACGACATGAGATATAAAAGTTATGAGTGCAAAAACTATTCAAAATCATTCCTATTGTAATTTAAGATCAAATTCACTCTCTTTCTATCATTTCCCAAAGTAATGATCAAAGAAACATACATCAAATATACTGGAAATTCAGGAGTTGCCAAAAGGAGTGAAAGGAGTGATGTTGAGGAATTTACTCAGGTAGTTTTTTCCCTCATCCCTACTCCCATAACTAAAAGACTTGTTTCCATAGGAGGGTGGGTCCAGCCGTCAGGAGACATAGTCTTTTTCTCAAATGAAATTTCAACCTGATTTCCGCTAAGGCCGCAATCTTTCATGTAATCTGCGACAAGCTTTTTCCCAAATTCAACTGCGGTGTCTAGAGCCTCTGTATAGGCATCAAATCTTAGCCTGCTACCTGGGGCAAAAACCAGGAAATCCTTGTCCGGAGATATTAGGCTTGCTGGTCGTATCAGGATTTCAACTCTTTTAATTCCTCTTCCCACAAGAGCACCGACAGCATTTCCTACCTCAGCATGTTCGGGCACCAAAATTTCTGCATCGATAAGGTCTTCAAGCTCTTTCCTGTGGGCCCGGACAGGACCTCCGAGCAAAACAACCGGAACTCCCAATTTGAATTTTATAGGATAACTCTCGTCAAGTATCTTTGCAATGGCTGCTTCCGGAACTCCTACCAGAATATACGAGAGCAGATGAAGTGCCATATTTCTGGCAACCCTCTTTTTTACAGCAGTGCAGAACTCCACTGGTGTCATACGCATAATTCTGGAAAGTCTCTCCGCCCCTATATGGGAAGCTTCTACATTCCAAGCTGTATATTCTCCCAACACATGCAGGGCATCGGTAGGTGTAAAACCGATTGCCTGAACAAGGCGTTTTTTGATAAGGGAATCTAAAGTCTGAGGATGAAAGTCTTTTCGGATAAGAGCTTTTATTTCAGGTACGGAGACAGGTTCTTCCCCGATAACCCCCAGCACTTCCGCTTCAGCCCTGCTTAATTCTCCTTTCGGGTAGCCGGACCTTACAAAAAACTTTGTGGGTTGAATATTCTCCTCGAGATTTTCCCCAAGATACATGGGCGTCCTTTTGAAATTATTCAAAAAATCCGGGTACCTAACTGCAGCTACTGCCAGAGGCATAACTCGCCTGGGTCCAAGGAAAAGTTCTCTATTCACGATCCAGATATGGCTGTCTCCTCCTGTAGCTGTCGTTTCCATTCGAATAGCTTTAACCCTGGTCTTCCAGCCACCAACAACTGCGCCCTCTTCGCTCAGGTCAGGGACACCCATGCAGATTGAGGAAATATCCGTGCTTGTTCCGCCAACATCAATTACGGCGCAGGTTTCAAGACCAGAGAGATACGAGGCTCCAACCAAGCTTGCGGCTGGGCCCGAAAAGATCGTTTCGATAGGCTTTTTCAGGGCATCTTTGATTCCAACCACTGAGCCATCGCATTTGAGCATAAGGAGCCGCGCATTAATTCCTCGCTCTTGCATATCCTTAATTATTGACTTCACAAACTGCCTTGTTATCGGGATAAGCTGAGCATTGAGGAAAGCTGTAACTGCTCTTTCGTAGGCTCCAAGTTCCTGGGAAAGCTCATGTCCACAAACTGCAGGAAGGTCTGTAAGTTCAAGAACCCTGCCTTTTACTCTGAGTTCATGATCCGGGTTCCTCGTGCTGAAATAGGAAGAAATAGCAAAGGCAGAAACCTTGTCCTTTACGCGCAGGACAAATTTCTCAATAGTTTCCAGATCAAGAGGAGCATCTTCTTCTCCATTATGGTCATGTCCACCGGATGCAAAAAGCACATATTTTGTAGGCAATAGCTTTTCAAATGGGTGGGCTCCAACAAGGATAAGAGCCACTGGAAACCCATTTCCTTCCAGGATTGTGTTAGTGGAAAGAGTTGTGGAAACTGAAACAAGCTTTATGTTTTTCAGGTATTCGGGGTTTAGGCCGTCTATTACGTTTTTGATGCCGGGATGGAGGTCTGGATAGGTGGTAAGAGCCTTATTAGAGTCAACAATTACACCGTCCGTATCCCTTACAAGCACCGCATCGGTGTATGTGCCTCCTGCATCAATCCCAAGGCTGTATTGCATACTTAAAACTGCTCCTTTTTTGCTTACTTTGTGATAAGTATATATTGATGTCAGGCTAGTGTCGCGTCAATCCTCAAGGATTGAACGATTCTGAATAGTTGTAATCGATTTTATACGACACTTTAGTGTAGACTCAACACTCGGTTAATTTATACTCTAGAGTGACGGATATAAGATTTTTATTATGAAAGAGTAATAAAAGATAAATTTAAGGATAAATCCCGATGAAAAGATAAACCCTTTAAAGACAGAGAGGAAAGCTCAATATAGCGCAGCTTTAATTGATTCTAGACTGAGCTATAAGGCTTCTTTGCTATTTTTCAAGCCGCGTTGTAATTTTTTGTAAAGTATTTCCTTCTCCAGTAGAGTGCAACATTGACAAGGCCTATCATTACAGGCACTTCGATGAGAGGACCTACTACCGCTGCAAACGCTTGCCCGGAATTTATGCCAAAAACTGCTACTGCCACAGCAATTGCCAGTTCGAAGTTGTTACTTGCTGCGGTAAAAGCAAGAGAGGTTGTCTGCTCGTAATTAATCCCCATTTGTTTACAAATAAGGAAGGAGATACCGAACATAATTACAAAATATATTAAGAGGGGTATTGCAATCCTTACAACGTCCAGTGGCAGTGCAACAATGTATTCGCCTTTTAACGAGAACATAACAATAATCGTGAACAGTAAGGCATAAAGTGAAATTGGACCTATTGTAGGAATGAGTTTGTTATCATACCATTCAGCTCCTTTAGAAGGACGTAAGAAGTATCGAGTTAAGAAACCGGCAGCGAAAGGAATTCCGAGATAGATCGCAACACTTTGAGCAACTTCTCCCATGGATATATGTATTTCCATACCACTAAGTCCCAGCCATCCAGGTAGTATGGTTATAAAGAAGTAAGCAAAAATGGAGTAAAAGATCAACTGAAAGATGGAATTGAAAGCGACCAGGGCAGCAGCATATTCATTATCCCCATCTGCCAGGCTATTCCAGACAATCACCATGGCAATGCACCTGGCCAGACCTATTAGAATAACACCTACCATATATTCTGGATATTCTCTGAGAAATACAATCGCTAGGACAAACATCAAAATGGGGCCGATGATCCAGTTCTGGAGTAAGGATAAACCCAATACCTTATGATTTCTGAAGACCTTGCCTAGCTCTTCATATTTAACCCGCGCCAGTGGCGGATACATCATAACTATTAACCCGATAGCAATGGGAATGGACGTGGTGCCAATAGACAAACTCTGTAAAAAGTCTGCAAAGCCCGGGAAGACAAAACCCAGAGCCACGCCGATAAACATAGCCAGAAAGATCCACAGTGTTAAATAACGATTTGTAAACGACAATCTTGATACAGCCGATTCTTCCAAAACAAACACCTTCTATTTTTTTTCAATAAATATGATGTTATAAAAATAACTATTTTTTGATCACTCGCAGCGTCTATCACTCGTTTTAAGCTTTTCCAATAACACTAAATCTTCTTTACAAATGTTTATTTTCTCAACTTCATAACCAATAATAATTGAGAGGAAGGGAAATTTTTGAAAAGTAGAATCGTTGAGTTGATAATAGACCCACTGGGATTTTTTTACAGAAACAATAATCCCTGCCATTTTCAGTTTGTTCAGATGTCTGGAAGTGTTAGATTGCTTAATACCTAAAATTGCCTCAATATCACAGACACATAGTTCTCGGTTTTTTAAAAGATTCAGTATCCTTATCCTGTTCTCATCAGCCAACGCTTTAAGTATGTAAACAATATCCATGGGCACCACCAACTCTAAATGAATATATGCAATTATACCTGTC
>DATMYS010000402.1:0-4069 GCA_035560835.1 Methanosarcina sp. | reverse complement strand
AGGCTCAAGAATGGATTATTTAATAAAAGCAAAGCTTATTCCCACAATAAGGGCGTTTATACTTGTTGCAACTGCGAGCGCAAAAAGCACAGAATAACTTAATGAGTCGATCTTTCTTTGCTTGCTTCCACGTAGGTTCCTGTAAATCATTCTGGCTCCGATAAAAACCAGAAGTCCAGAGGCAATCCATGAAGCGTATTCGGAAACGAACCCGCTCATTGCACTTCCTCCAAACCACCCCAGTACTACCATTAAAGCTTGAAAGCCCCCGAAAAAAACAGCAAATTTGAGAGCATCACTGATCCTAAAAGGACTTATCGTAGCGCCTCCAGAGATTGAAACTGCAAACGCATCCGTTGCAAGCCCGAACGCTAAGAGAAGATTAGATAGATACGACATCGAATGGTTTACTCCATTTTCTTTTAGGGTAAGTTATCCGGATGAACGACGAAATAAACAATTATCGAGGCGAGTCCGGGAGGTACTCCAAGCCTTGCTCGTTCCTTGCTGCTTACATCTAATTTGTCCGCGCAATATGTTATGGATATTTCCAGGGTTTAATATTTCACCCGATATTAAAAGCGCCTTAAGTAGTTTCTTTATTTAGGGTTCACTCAGGACAGGACGTAACATAAATGCTACAATTCTGCTGAAATATTTACAACATATATTGAATATCTGAAAACGTAGTTGGATAAGTAAAAACTAGTTTTCTTATATCCGATGCCTTGAGTCCAAGCCTCACTACCGCAGCGAAAATATTGATAGCTTCTCCGGCATTCGGACCCAGAATATAAGCTCCCGTTATACGATCGTTTGCTTCATCAATAATTACCTTTGAAGCTGCAAATTCCATTCCTGCTTTCCGGGTTGTATACCAGTTGCTTCTGTCCCGGAATATTACCTTACACTTATCGTTATCTTTAACGGCACTGGTTCCTACTGAAGCCAGGACAGGGATTGTATGAACTGCACTTGGAATACCTGTATAGTTCACCTCGACACTATTTTCATTAAGGATGTTAGCTGCTGCAACTTCTCCTTGAAGAGCTGCTACAGGAGTAAGTTTCATACCGCCTGATACGCAATCTCCACCTGCATAGACTCGAGGGTTTGAGGTTCTCATGTAGTTATCGACTGCAATAGCTCCCTTTTCAATCTTAATCCCTGCTTTCTCAAGATGCAGATCCTCTGTATTAGGGACGCGCCCTGCCCCATGAATCATCATATCCGCGTGGAAATTCTGGGTTTCTGACTCAGTTTCGGACTCAGACCCAGTCCTGACCAGAAAGCCATTAGTGTCCATTTCTATCGAGGCTACTGGTTTATTCATAAGAATCTTAATTCCTGCGGCTTCGGTTGCGTTCATAAGCAAATTCACCATATCAGCATCAGAGTGCCTCAGGAGCCTTTCACTTCTGTGCAGAATTGTAACCTCTGCCCCAGTCCTTCGTGCAACATGAGCGAATTCCAGGGAGATATGGCCGCCTCCGATGAAAATAATTCTTTCAGGAAGCTTTTCAATATTCATGAACTCTTCACTTGTGGTAATATACTCTTCTCCGGGAATGTTGAGTTTTCTCGGCTTTGAACCTGTAGCAAGAAAGATATATTCTCCTTGAAGTTTGTCTTCTCCGACAATTACTGTGTTTGGATTTTCAAAATAAGCTTTCCCGTGGTATGTGTCGATTCCTATCTCAATAAAATGGTTCTCAATTCTTCCAGGACATTCTTCCGTAACTGTCCTCTTGAACTCAATAAGTGAAGGCCAGTCAATCTTTAAAGGATTTTGTATTCCCACACCTTTCCCTATCAACCGGTTATTTCGGTCCGTGACCTCGGCGATATCTGTAAACATCTTTTTTGTATCACAACCTCTGGGAGGAGAGATACCACCATATTTTCCCGAATCAATAATAGCTATTTTTAATCCTGAATGTGCTACTTTATCCGCAAAGGTTCTGCCCGCAGTTCCAGTCCCGATAATTATAATCTCGTAGTCCTTTTCCATAATGCCCTCCCTTCTTCTATGTCCTCTCTTCTTCTAATCCACATGCTTTCTAAAAAAATAGTAAAGAGCTATACCCCTATTCAATTTTATATTGAATTTATTATATTAAAAGATGGTTAATTAACGAGCTTATCATGAAATTCAAAACTTGAGTTATGGATTTCGTATCTGGAACAGTAAATTGAGTATCTGATCATGGAAAGTGATCCTGAGAATTCTATAATTTAGAAGAAAACAGATTTTGGAATAAATTCATGATTAAAGCTGGAGCAAGGAGTGAAAATTAAAACTCTTTGCTTCCTCGGATTTTTATTGGAGGAAATAAATATACCTTCTATCACCTTAATAAAGAAGTCTACCTCAGGGAAAAGCAAGGTTGTCTATCTAATTTCAGGAATTTAGAGACTAAAAAATATATCATTCAATTTTCACCGAGTGGCATTAAAAATCCAAATTACTTAAATCTGTTTCAAAAACGTATCAGGAAAAATATTGATTTTCGAAAAAATACTGAGGAATGTGAATACCTCTTTATGCTCACATTTTTCACAAGTCATTAATTATAGGAGAACATGCTGATGCAGGTGAAGTACTTGCAGTACAGCGGTCTCAAAAATGACTTCGTTCTATAATTAATATTTTCAGTTATAGATTCCAGCTATTTTTGAGACCGCCTTATTTTAGTCATTTGCTGTGGCTTTTTGAGATGCCGGTCGCGTTAACATCATTCTTCAGAGACCTGCATCTCTGCTAAAGACCAAGCACAGCTTTTGCGGTACAGTTTACTTATGTAGGTAGAGTTAACGGGGTATTACCAGGTATCCGTTATCAGATCCATGAACCGAAAACTTTTCTGAGTTTACGTTTGTCCTGAAAACCTTAAGTATGGTAACAGTCCCTGACGGAACTTTCACCTCAATCGGAATCAGAATCTCTTGCTTTGCTCTCAGGTTTACAGTTTTCTCAGCCCAGTTAAACCAGGAAGTGTCTGCTCGATAGAAAGCCGGAAGCCCGTTGACATTGACCCGAACCTTAAAGGTATCATCTATATTCTGGGTATTTTTTACTTTGACAATTACAGTAGTGCTTTTTCCTGCTACGACCTTGCTGACTTTGGGCAGAACCTCAACTTTAACTCCCCCCTGACGCCGGACAACATTATAAGGTATTGAAGTGTCGACGGTATTCCCAGCAGCATCATTTGCTTTTATCGACAGGGAGTATTTCCCAGGTGATGAAGGAGCGGTTATATTGCCTTGCCAGCTTCCGCCAATACTTATCAGCTGGGCATCGCCTGCCATAACTTTGGTGACTCCAGCATTGTCTTTTATGTTTGCACTGATGTCTATTTTGGAACCTGCGGTCGTATTCGCCGGGAACAGCGTTACCAACTGAATTTCAGGTTGATTAACGTCAATTACAGGCTGCTCTATGTCTGGTAAAGGTTTTGTTTTTACGCTGGCATTAACCCATGTTTCATTTACATTCCCGTAAGTATCTGCCGTACGCGTACCTATAATGTAGTTTGTTTCAGGTTGCAGGTCGGTAGCGTTGAAGTATTCGGCAGAGGTATTTGCCTGGAATATGTCGTTCAGGTAGATTTCGGTGTGATTGAATTTAGGATCATTAGGATTGGTCCAAGTCCAGTTGATCCAAGTGGATCCAGGTGAAGGCTGAATCTCTCTGATTGATTGAGGCGGAATTGGTGTTGTAGCTGTATATGAAGTAGAATTGTTCCAAGCGATATTTCCAGCAGCATCTTTTGCCGAAACATTAACCGAGTGAACACCTTCAAGAGCTGTTAATGTACCTTCCCAGATATCACCACTCAGATGTGTTAATGGAGAGCCGGAAGCTTCGACAGAGATTACTTCAACGTTGTCAGTTGTATCAACAGTCACAATGATGGAATCATCAGTGTTAGGTGTACTGTTGTTGAGTTCAACAGAAGAAATAACAGGCTTTTCTGTATCTGGTGTTGTAGCTGTATATGAAGTCGAATTGTTCCAGGCGATATTTTCAGCAGCATCTTTTGCTGAAACGTTTACAAAATGAACA
>DATMYS010000401.1:0-2349 GCA_035560835.1 Methanosarcina sp. | reverse complement strand
ATTATATATGACGACCTATTCTCATTAATTTAGTTACTTATTTAACAGCTACTGCTAGGACCTGACATATTGAGTAGGTTCATTCTTGCTTTCTAGGTTTTGATTGACATAGTCAAATGCTAGCGGAGCCAGTTCTAAGTTTGGGCGATTCTGGAGAACATTAAAAAGCATTCAAAATCTAGCAAAGTATCCAAATTTCAGTGAAGTATCAAAGTTCCAGGATGTGCAGGTCTTCAATAGCTTGGAGAGTGGATATATGCCTTTAAACCGATACGGTGTACTCAAAGGAAAGGCCATAGATACGAGGAATGGACAGGGATCGAGCCCTCATTTTCAGGTAAAAGTGAGTGATGATGACCTCTTTAGAATAGCAATTAATGTCAAATCCCAGGTTGAGCCCTCAACTGTGCTCTACTATGCAGATGAGGATTTCAGCCATCCTATTCTGAAATACCTGGAGAATCTACCTTTTGGCTTTCAGGAACTGGAGAGCAAGCCTGATGGAATGGCGCTGGACTTAATTCGAGGCAACCTCTTCGACACCACGCAGATGAAACTGCTGCCTCCCAACCTTCCTGGACCTGATAACGACCTCAATGAGCTTTTCCATAAATATGTACAGAAAGCAATTTCCATGGAAAACAGCGAAATCTATGCCTTTGGCCAGCGATGGGGGCCAGAGGAAGATAAGCGTGACAAATACTTCGGTTTCAAGCCTGGAAATGGAATCCATGATATACATATGAACCAGGGGAATAGCGGTGACTGGAGGAACGACGACGGCGTATGGCAGGATGGTGGCATAATACTTCACTATCCGGACGAAAACCGATGGGTGGCCATCTTCCTTGCCTTCCAGTCCCAGTCCTTCCACACCGACGATGTCACCGGTCACGCAATCCCAGAGATTGTTGAGAAGCGCGTGTCTATAGTTGCTGCCCTGGTGAATCCAGAAGCAGGCTCTGAAAGGAGTGTAACCATCCTCAATGCTACGCCTGAGCCGGTTATGCTTGACGAATGGAAACTGGCTGACAGCAAAAAGAAGAAGATAGGCCTGACAGGAACCATAGACCCCGGCTCCACCCTGAGATTTCCAATCACACAAGATAATTTCAAGCTGCCCAAGACCGGAGGCATTATAACCCTTCTGGATGACAAAGGCTTGAAGGTAGACGGAGTTAGCTATACCGAGGAAGATGCCTCCAGAGAAGGATGGACTATAGTTTTCTAAGTCTATTCCATTAATTTTTTAGTTTACTTTCAGTTGAGAATATTTACAGCATTGTGAATAACAAACGACAATACCACCAGCAAGGAAAATATCGGTGCTGGGTTTCTTTTAGTATATCTTATAAAATATTTTATGGTTGTGCTTTTTCTGATGCAAATGCATTGAATGCACATTTAAACAGCTTTCTATAACACGATAATTCTCCTTGCATAACCCAAAAAACTAATCGTAAGGAAAGCGTAAATTCGTTTGATGTCCGTTGTCTCAAAGTATAACCGAATCGCACCCATATACGAGCTTATAGACCTGCCTCTTGAACTTTTCTTTTTCCGGGAATGGAGAAAAGAAGCCCTTTCAGGCCTGAGCGGAAAAGTTCTGGAAGTCGGGGTGGGCACCGGAAGAAACCTGAAGTACTATCCTGCAGGCTGTCGGGTGGTAGGGATTGACAAAAGCGAAGGCATGCTCCGGAGAGCCCAGGAAAAAGCCGAAGGCATGAAAAATATTACTCTTTATCCTATGGATGCTGAATATCTTGAATTTCCGGATAACAGCTTCGATTACGTGGTCATGACTTTTGTTCTCTGCACAATTCCTGATCCCGTAAAAGCTCTTAAGGAAATGAGACGAGTCCTGAAACCGTCAGGGGAATTAATAGCTCTTGAGCACGTGCATAGTGACTACCCTTTCATTGATTTCATAGAACATTTAATTAATCCGTTTCTGTTTTTCCTGCTTGGGGATCATACGACCCGGCATACCGTGAAGAATATTGAAAAAGCCGGCTTTATCATTAAGGAAACGAAAAAACTGGCTTTTAAGGATGTTTTCAGGAAAATTAGGGCAAGACCGTAAGGATTTTTTATTATTTACGACAATAAAGTTGTATTATTAAGACGCAGATATTAAGACGCAGAGACAGCAAAATGATAAAAGTCGCTGGAATGGAATTTTTCAAAATATAATCATCTAAAATCTGGACATTGGATCTTGAATTCTCCATAGAATGTAAAGATGGAACATCCAATCTCTATATGAAACCAATAATGTATGGAGCTATCCAGTTGAAGTATAAAATAAAAGGTTTTCATTTGTATTCGGTTAAGGATTTTGAGCTGCTG